>NZ_JCACKS010000101.1:16574-72364 GCF_059505505.1 Pelatocladus sp.
TAACTGATTCATGCCCGATCCCTATTCCCTATCACTCTACAAGTCGAACAAACTTATTTTTTCCTAGTTGTAAAACTCGTCCGTACAATTGACTTGCGGCTTCAAAAGTAGTGTCCACATCGGTAATGCGATCGCCATCTAGTCTCACGCCACCTTCTTGAATTTTCCGTTTTCCTTCTCCACCGCTTTTGCATAAGCCAGTAACATTGAGAATTAGCGATAATTTTGCCGGAAATTCTACTTTGGATAGAGAAAATTCGGGTAGATCTCCTGCTTCAATGTTATTGACGGTGTCTTGTCCGTGATACTGCCGGACTATTTCTTGCGCGAGGAGTTTTTGGCGATCGCGTGGGTTTTCTGGTAGTGTATCTAGAGGTAAATCCGTCAACAATTCAAAATAATCTTCTAGCAGGTGGTCTGGAACACCCTGTAATTTTTGATACTTTTGGCTCGGATGTTCTCGTAAACCTACGTAATTTCCCAAAGACTTAGACATTTTTTGCTCGCCATCTGTGCCAATTAAAAGCGGGAGTAGCAAACCAAATTGGGGTTTTTGTCCAAAATGACGTTGTAAATCTCTTCCAACTGCTATGTTAAATTTCTGGTCAGTACCACCCAACTCCACATCAGCCTCGATAGCCACAGAATCAAAACCCTGCATCAACGGATAAAGGAACTCATGTAGAAAAATCGGATTCTCTTTCTTATAACGTTCAGCAAATCCTTCTTTTGCTAGCATTTGTCCCACAGTCATGGTTGAGAGTAACTCTAAAATTTTTCCTAAATCCAGCTTGGAAAGCCATTGCGAGTTATATCGCACCTCTAATCTTCCAGGTGTGTCAAAATCTAGTATGGGTCGTACTTGTTCAAGATAGGTCTGAGCGTTTGCCTCGACCTCTTGTTGTGTAAGTTGGCGACGTACATCTGATTTCCCCGTAGGATCGCCAATCCGTGCCGTAAAATCACCAATGATCAACACTGCTGTATGACCAGCATCTTGAAAAGCTCGCAGTTTCCTTACTGGTATGCTATGACCAAGATGAATATCAGCGCCTGTCGGGTCAATACCCAACTTTATCCGCAAGGGTCGGTCGGTTGTGGTCAAGCGTTTTTCTAAACTTTCAGATTCAGTATCCGAATCGGCTGGTTGGGGGAAAATTTCGACAATGCCACGACGTAACCAAGAAAAGTTCTGCACCATACTATTAGGATCTTGACTGTTCTCTATACTTTGCAATATGGAAGTTAGGTAGGTTATAGTCACTAGCAATGCTTCCGTTGTTTATATCTGCCAAACTAATATAATTGCAAAAAATTAACCGTCTTGCTGCGCCAAAGAAATTATAGTTATATTTACAAGTGAGGAAGTGAGAACGCCGTGTCGTCTAGGACTTTTGAAGATAAGCAATCCCAAGGTAGCCCTTCATCTGGCGTTGAGTTTTTGAAAGGAGTAGGTCAGGTAGCTGGCGGTACTCTACTATCAATTACCATGCTAGCGAGTTCCATTGTCGCGGGAGGATTAGTAGGTTTAGCCATTAGTTTCCGCAACTTGCCTGATGTAAGACAGCTACGTAATTTTTTCCCTTCAGAAACTACCTATATTTATGACATCAAGGGTAAGTTATTAACAAGTATCCACGGTGAAGCCAACCGAGAAGTTGTACCGCTAGATAAAATTTCACCACACCTAAAACGTGCAGTACTAGCAAGCGAGGACGCTGATTTTAACTCTCACCACGGCATTAACCCTAAAGGTGTGGGACGTGCTGTAGTAACCAACTGGGTAGCTGGTGGAGTGCGTGAAGGTGGTTCTACCATTACCATGCAGTTGGTGAAAAATCTGTTTTTGTCCCAGAAACGTCAATTTACCCGTAAAATAGCCGAGGCAGTATTAGCGATTCGTCTCGAACAAATACTTACAAAAGATCAAGTTTTGGAAATGTACCTCAATCAAGTATATTGGGGTCACAATAACTACGGTGTACAAACAGCAGCACGTAGCTATTTTAATAAGTCGGCGGAGTATTTAACCTTAGGTGAGTCGGCAATGATGGCGGGTTTGATCCAAGCACCAGAGGAATATAGCCCGTTTGTCAGTATGCAAAAAGCTAAATATCAGCAGAAGGAAGTTTTAGGACGAATGCTGACTTTGGGCTGGATTAACCAAAAAGAATACGATGACGCTTTAAAAGAAAAAATTAAACTAGGCAAAATTAGGTCATTTCAAGGTAGCGCCTTACCTTATGTTACCAACGCTGTATCTCAAGAACTGGCAAGGAAATTTGGTCGTGAAGCCTTGTTAAAAGGTGGAATGCGCGTACAAACCACAGTAGATGCCAAATTTCAAGAAATGGCAGAAGAAACTGTCAGTAAATGGCATAAAAGACTAAGCAGTCAAGGGTTAAATAAAAATCAAATGGCTTTGGTGGCTATCGATCCCCGCACCCATTACGTGAAAGCATTAGTGGGTGGTGTAGACTCCAAAACTAGTGAATTTAACCGTGCAATCCAAGCTTATAGGCAACCAGGATCTGCTTTTAAACCTTTCGTTTACTATGCCGCTTTTGCTACTGGAAAATTTACGCCTGATACGGTTGTTTATGATACTCCTGTGAGTTATAGGGATGGTAGTGGTTGGTATAGTCCACGCAACTACGATGGCGGTTATAGTGGGGCAATGTCTATTCGTACTGCTTTGAAGCTGTCTCGTAACGTCCCAGTTATCAAAGTTGGCAAAGCTATAGGCATGAACAAAGTTGTTGAGACATGCCGTACCTTAGGAATTATGAGTCCCATGGAACCAGTGACTTCTTTACCACTTGGTGCGATTGGGGTGACACCGATGGAAATGGCAGGTGCTTATGCTACTTTTGCCAATTATGGCTGGCAATCACCAACAACAGTGATTGTCCGTGTGACCGATAGTAGCGGTAATGTGTTGTTAGATAACACTCCTAAGCCTCAGCTAGTTCTAGAACCCTGGGCCGCAGCAGCAGTAGTCAATGTGATGCAATCAGTAATTACTGATGGTACTGGAAAAAATGCAGCTATTGGCCGCCCTGCGGCTGGTAAGACGGGAACTACTTCTTCCGAAAAAGATATTTGGTTTGTCGGAACTGTACCCCAATTGACAACTGCTGTCTGGGTGGGTAGAGACGATAATAGACAATTGGCTACTGGTGCTACAGGAGGCTCTATGGTAGCTCCTGTCTGGCGTGATTTCATGCTTAAGGCACTTAAGGACACACCTGTAGAGTACTTTAAGCCACCTTCTAAGTTCCCTCGTCCCAAAAAGTAAGGAGTTAGGAGTTAGGAGTTAGGAGTTAGGAGTTAGGAACTGGAGATTAGGGATAAATTTATTAAAAATTTAGAAATTAAAATTTTTGTTTTGAATTTTCTAACCTGTAGCCCCTATTCTCTATTTCTGTTTTTCTAGTTCCGCTTTCATTCTTTCTAGGGTAATGTTCATCTGATCGAACATTTGTTGTGGTGTGACGCCAAACTGACTGAGCTGAGTTTTCAGCTGCTGAATAGTCATTTGCGCCATAAAATCTTCTGACAACTCAAATCGCTTCATAAAGACGCGATAACGCTCCATCATCGCTTCCATTTGCTCAATAAACAGCTTTTTACCCTCGCGGTCAAACTTGCCGTAATTGTTGCCAAGTTTGATTAGCGCTTGATAATCTTCAAACAGCTGCTTTGCTTCTTGCTGAACTATCTCAGAGTCAAAGAATCCCATGTTGCTTCTATATCTTAATAAGTACTGATGATCAGTACCTCACTTTGTCTTAAAATTTTGCCTCTAGGTTTATTTTAGTCTTTAGTCTAAGAAACTAAGCTAGAAAATAAACTTCGGTTAAATAACAGTATTTACCGAAATATCAACACTTGACGATTTAGTTAGTGGTTGGTCATTTGTCATTTGTCATTTGTCATTGAGCATTGGGAAAAGACGGGGTGACGCCCAGAGCGGGAGACACGGTGAATAAATCAAAATTTTTCTCCACCTCCCCGTCTTTCCCTTCCGTGTTCTCCTTGTCTTTGATCCCCTATCCTTTAGCTTCAATACAATAAAAAATATGGTGGTGGTTAGTTGGATGAGGAGAACCAAAGATGTTGACTAAGCGAAAAAGCCGGAGTGTTGCTGCTATTTTAGCGTTTGCTGGCACATTAACAATTTCTGGTTTACATAAATTTTATTTAGGACAGCCGTTGTGGGGTCTATTGTATGTGCTGCTGTCGTGGACGCCAATTCCCAAGGTAGCAAGTGCGATTGAAGGAGTATGGTATTTAGCTCAAGACGAAGAAGCTTTTGATCAGAATTTTAATGAAGGTAAGTCAGTAGTTCGTTCTGTACGCTCACAAGCCAATCAAGTCGGAGCGATCGCAGATGCTTTGCGTGATTTAGATGCTTTGCGTCAAGATGGATTGATTTCTGAATATGAATTTGAACAAAAACGCCGTCATTTGCTTGATCAAATTTCTTGATTTGTTGCTTGATGGTTGTTTGTTGTTGGTTGTTAGCATTAACCACTAACTTAAAAAGTGAGATGAACTCAAATAGGCTGCCATTTCCACTCAACCCTAGATTGCAAAAACTGCGTTCAAAATTACTAAATGACCCTTACTACCGATTACAATCAACAGAAGAAATCGCGATCGCTGTATCTTTAGGTATACGCATAGACGCCAATCAAGCAACTGTGGATGATTGGTTGCGCTTACCTGGTTTATCTATTCATCAGGCGCGATCGCTTGTAGAACTATCCGATAGTGGTGTCAAATTTTACTGTATTGAAGATATAGCGGCTGCTTTGAGTATATCGTTACAGCGACTCAAGTCTTTAGAGATAATTTTAGATTTTAGTTATTATGATGACGACTCTGTAAACAATATTACTTATAAAATTAATCCTAATACAGCAACAGTTGAGAGTTTAGTAAAAATACCATTTATAGAACTATCCATCGCTCAAGCAGTGATTGAAAATCGCCAATCAGCTGGGCCTTATCGTGACTTGGTAGATTTCCAACGACGCTTGAATCTCTCCGGTGATATCCTTGCCCAGCTGATGTATTATCTCAGGTTCTAGATCAGGACGAGCCATCAGGGAGCCGGGAGCGGGGATCAGGAGGAAAAGGGGGACAACTAATCAGTTATCAGTGTCAGTTATCAAATTAAACTGATCACTGTTAGAGGATGTTTGAAAAGTCATGATTGATGTATCAAATATTTTTTACCCCACCTTAACCCTCCCCTTTACAAGGCTACGGTGTACACACAAGTCAAAATTTTTCATGTTGAAACTGTATCCCGCCTAGAACTAAAGTTCCAGGCTCATAGCGAAAGTCCACTCAAGTGGACTGGAACAAACTTTTTTTTGAGTCCTCTTCAGAGGACTTGCGCTACGAGACTCGGAATAAATTCCGAGGCGGTACTGCTCCTCGATCCCTAATCCCCTTAAACTAATCCAATGCGATCAAAGGGCCAAAAACGAAAAACTGCCCGACCAATAATATTTTGTCTGGGCAAAAAGCCCCAGTAACGGGAGTCATTACTATCATTACGATTATCTCCCATGACAAAAAATTCATTCTCTGGGACTCGCACTTGTGTAAATGGCTGGATTGGTGGTTCGGCAATATAATCTTCTTGTAGGGGTTTTCCATTAATGTAAACCTTGCCACCAGTAACTGCCACTGTTTGACCTGGTTCACCGATTACACGCTTAATGAAAGCTTGGTCTTTTGGGTATCCTCTTTGTTGTAGTTTTTCGGGAGGCTGAAAAACAATAATGTCGCCCAAGTGTGGAGGGTGAAAAGAGTAAGAAATTTTTTCTACCACTAAGCGATCGCCTGTATGTAGAGTAGGCACCATTGAATCTGAGGGAATGTAGCGAGGTTCAGCAATAAAAGTCCTGATCAAAAATGCCAAAACTAAGGCTATAGCAATCAAACCCAAATTTTCCCGCACACTGCGCCATACTCCTGACGACGTAGAAGCGTCTTGTGTATTACTTTTTTGAGGGGTCATAGAAGTTAACTATTTGGTTCCAAAATTAGACGAACACTCTACTTATCTTGACGCTAAATATATCTTTTATTGACAATCGTGCGGGTACTCTATCTGGAAAATGGGGAAAAAGAAGGGAGACAAGGGAGAAACAATCAATTAAATATGAAAAGAATATTAGAACCAGAAGTTATGGATAGCGTCGAAGAAGCTATTGAGTATGATGCAATGGACTTTACTGAGGTAAATGGTGCTTTTGCTCAAGAAGCGATCGCTTTGGGATCATCAGAACAAGCTGTGGTTTTGGATGCTGGTACTGGTACGGCTCGAATTCCGATTTTAATCTGTCAAATGCGACCTAATTGGCAAGTTGTTGCCATTGACTTAGCTGCAACTATGCTACAAATTGCTTCTTCTCATGTTCACGAAGCTGGTTTGCAAGACCAAATTCGTTTGGAATTGGTAGATGTTAAACGTATGCCTTACAAAGATGAACAGTTTGATATAGTTGTATCAAATAGTCTTGTTCACCATTTACCCGATCCTTTATCTTTGTTCCGAGAACTCAAGCGTGTATTAAAACCCAACGGTGGCATTTTTATTCGTGATTTATTTCGACCGTATGATGAAGTAACAACAGATGCTTTAGTTGGCAGTATTGGTGCTGAATACAATGAACATCAAAAAAAATTATTTCGTGATTCTCTGCACGCTGCTTTAACTATAGAGGAAGTGAAAGATTTACTTTCTGAGGTGGGTTTGCAAGCAGTGGAGGTTTATCAATCAAGCGATCGCCACTGGACAGCGCAGAGGCGTGGTCATTGGTAAGATTTACCAATGACCAATAACTAATTACAAATGATGACTCTGGCTAGTTAACTTGAATTGTGCTAACCTGACCTAGTTAGTGAATTCTTTGGCTTCATAGTAACGACATCCTTCACACGGTCCACTAGGATTTACGGCACAGCGTAAATAGCCAGAACGAGCATTATACCGACAGCTGACGTCACCAATAAGATAACCTACTCCTTCTAGGTAGTAGCGATCGCTTACATCTGGTCTAATGTCTATTGATATTGGTTCTCTGGGAAAATTTCTCGCCGCGCGTCTAAGGTGCGATCGCATCCTCGCCTGGGTTTTACGCATTAACCACAGGGAAAGTAGCGATGGTAAGAAACCAATGGCAATCACCAAAAGTATTCTAAACACCTTTTTTACACCTCTTGTGTGCGCTTTTCTTCTCTAGTGTTACATATTCGTAGGTAGTTCAAACTCGCCCGCGATTTCAATCGCAGTCTCATAGCATTGTCCCCAAAAAAACAGGTACCGCGTTGAACCAATTGATTGATCTGTGGGACTTAGAGATATTTCAACAGAAGCCTATCTGTTTTTTCTACGCTTAGAGGATGTTTGAAAAGTATTGGGCGAATATAGTTCGCTACTACACAAGCACGACGCGTAGCGGCTTCCTGAAAGGAAGTCTGCCTGCGCGGACTAATGGAAAATTAAGGGTTTTAACCCAAGCGCGGTATATTGAATCATTATCGTCTCAAGCTGACCGCAGACATAGAAATTTTGATCGTCAATTTTGGTGATTATTTTCAAACATTTTATACTAATTGATACTTATAATTAAGCTACTGTAGCAAGTTTTAATTTTATTTTTTCCCATTCCCTTCCCCTTTGCCATTTGTCATTTTATCATCTACATTGTAGTGTTTTCGCCAGTGTTTTAGTTTATCAATCGACACTGATTTCGTTATGACATTCACGTCATTTCCTCTCCAATCAATTTCTAGATCTGTTGTAAAAACACCACAATCTAATTCTTTCAATTTTATATTCCAGTACTCACTGAATCTATTTTTCAAAGTAATAACCTGTTCAAATACTTTGTTTCTATGTTTATTTCTTCTTTTTCTTTCGGTTGCTCCTGTTGCTTCCGTATCAATAAATTTTGTCTCAATTAAAAACAATTTATTTTCATAAGTAAGGTAGACAAAATCACACTTTCCTAAATCTGTATGGTCGGCAATTGGAGACTTTTCAAATAACAGCAATTCAGCGCAGATCGGAAATAATTCGTTGATATTTAAAAATAAATATGCTTGCAATAAGAGTTCCTTATCATAAGGAAATCCAACAACTCCCTCAAAAAATTTTTTAATTTCTTCTTGAGATTGGGGTTGAATTTTTTTGCAATATCCAACAAAATAATCTATCGCATTTGCCGTTACCAAGTATTTGCTCCTTACCCTGGTTGCTGCATTTATTCTCATGGCATCAAAAGATACCATTTTTTCCAGGAAAGCATCATCCGCAGAAGCAACTAAAAAAACATAATTTATCCCTAATATCTACGGTTTTATACTTAATAAGTTAAATGAGTATATAGTTTTCAATTCTTTACATACAAAAATGTGTTAACAGAAAATAGTGTTATTTGAAAAACATAGATGTATTATTTTGACCAAAAAATCTATGTATTAGTAAGTAATTGTGCGCGAGCAGAGAATCGAGCATTTTGTAAAGCCAAAACAGCACTTCGAGAATCCTGTACCCAAAATTGACGTCCGAAACGGACGAGATGGCGGGAATTTTCAGCTTGAACAATTCCAATCACTGGTACTTTGGCTTTTTCTTTATCCCCAGACTGTTCTTGCAGAATTGTTCGTAAACGATGTTGTTCTTCAATGGTAGCTGCTTGTTGGATATTTAATTCTACCATGACCATTTGTACTGTTTCTACTGCTTCTGCATCTTCAACAATAAATTGAGTTTGGTCATCTCGTCGGTCTACTTTACCCCAGATTATTAATCTGGAATCAATTTGCAGAAGTGAATTAATGCGTTCATAGGTTTTAGGAAATGCTATTGCTTCTGATTGAGAAGTTAAATCTTCTATTTGCAATATTGCCATTGGATCACCTTTTTTTGTGATGACTTTTTTGACGTTATTGAGCATTACTACTGCACATAAAATTGATTCTTCTTTTTGTTCACCTAACCCCGAAAGATTAATTGGTGCGAGGACTCGCGCTGAACTGCGTACGGATTTAAGTGGATGATCTGATACGTAAAAGCCTAATAATTCTTTTTCTTTGCGTAACTTTTCTTGAGGAGGTAAATCAGGAACAGGTTTAGCTTTGGGAGCGCTATCAAAACTATTTTGGATATTATTTTTATTAGTATTGCTAGCAAATCCACCGCCTAAAAAATCGAATAGATTACCTTGACCTGTGGCTCTATCTTTGGCGCGGGATTGGGCCCAGTCGTAAACTAAAGGCAAATCATGAAGTAATTGATTACGATTGGAGTCAATTTTGTCAAAAGCTCCACAATAAATTAGTGATTCTAAAGTGCGACGGTTCACAGTACCCAAATCAACGCGATCGCAAAAATCAGATAAAGACTTAAACTCATCTTTGGATTCTCTCGCTTCCAAAATAGCAGCGATCGCATTTTGTCCAACATTTCGCACTGCCGACAATCCAAACAAAACTTTCCCGTCCAAAGGGGTAAAATCGATCCCAGAACGATTAATATCGGGTGGATCAATCTGAATACCCATATTTGTGCAGGTAGCAATATATTTCTGCACCTTATCTGTATCGTCACTGTTAGCTGTTAACAGTGCTGCCATATACTCTAAAGGATAATTCGCCTTTAAATACGCAGTTTGATAAGTTACATATCCGTAAGCTGTAGAGTGGGATTTATTGAAACAATTGGAAGCCACCAAACCATTTTTAATCACAAAATTATGGTTTTGCTCTACTCCAATGTCATATACGTTTTGTATACCTAAAAATTTACGTGTTACAATTTTAACCATTGCTCTTTAATAGATTTAAGTCGTAATTTGTCATTTGTTATTTGTCATACTCTACTCTACGAGAAGCCGAAGAAGGCGCGTCTACGTCCTTGGTTAAGGGTTTGGTGTATGTTTACTTTTCGTAATTCCCTTTATGTTTATTCCCGCCGACTTACTTAGTGTGAAATACATATTAATCTAATTTAAGAATATAAGGCCATAGCGAACCCCGTTCCCCGTTCCCTGCTCCCTGCTCCCTGCTCCCCAATCCCCGTACTCTATGAGAAGCCGCTTACGCGTCTACGCGTAGCGTCTCCTCTGGAGAATCCCCGATCCCTTGATCAGAAATTGTCAAACTGTACTAAAATCAATGACTTGAGTCACTAAGGAAGCAATCATGGCATCCATCCGCGAGTTGCACAAACAGCTAGTTAAAAAAGAACGTTCTGCCGTAGAAATTACTCAAGAAGCTTTAGACCGCATTCAAACACTAGAGCCAAAATTACACAGTTTTTTGTGTATAACTGTCGAACGGGCCTTGGAACAAGCGCGGGCGGTGGATGCTAAAATCGCCGCAGGCGAAGAAATTGGGTTATTGGCAGGTGTTCCCATCGGCATTAAAGACAACATATGTACAAAGGGAATTACCACTACTTGTGCTTCCCGGATTTTAGAAAACTTTGTGCCGCCCTATGAGGCAACGGTAACACAAAAGTTGGCAGCAACTGGTGCTGTAATGGTGGGTAAAACCAATTTGGATGAGTTTGCTATGGGTGGTTCCACAGAAACTTCAGCCTATGGTTTGACTGCTAATCCTTGGGATTTATCGAGAGTTCCGGGTGGTTCATCTGGTGGTTCGGCGGCGGCAGTAGCAGCAGGAGAATGTACTGTTTCTCTGGGTTCTGATACTGGAGGTTCGATTCGTCAACCTGCTTCTTTCTGTGGTGTGGTGGGGATCAAACCGACTTATGGACTAGTTTCACGTTATGGTTTAGTCGCGTTTGCTTCATCTTTGGATCAAATTGGTCCTTTTGGTCGTTCTGTGGAAGATGCAGCAACATTGTTACAAGCGATCGCAGGTTACGATCCAAAAGATTCTACTAGCTTAAAAGTTCCTATTCCCGACTACAGCGCAAGTTTAAAGCCAGACCTTAAACCGAGAGGACAACTCAGAATTGGCGTGATCAAAGAAACCTTTGGTCAAGGTCTAGATTCACAAGTTGAAGAGGCTATCACCATAGCACTTGCTCAACTGCAAAATCTGGGTGCAGAAATTCATATTGTTTCCTGTCCTCGCTTCCGTTATGGTTTACCTAGCTACTACATTATTGCTCCTTCCGAAGCTTCAGCGAATTTGGCTCGTTACGATGGCGTCAAGTACGGTTTCCGTGCTGATGAAGCGGAAAACTTGATCGATATGTACACTCGTACTCGTGCAAGTGGTTTCGGTACAGAAGTCAAACGCCGGATTATGTTGGGAACCTACGCTCTTTCAGCAGGATACTATGATGCCTATTATTTGAAAGCACAAAAGGTACGCACCCTAATTAAGGAAGACTTTGAAAGAGCTTTTGAACAAGTTGACGTTTTAGCTTGTCCTACAGCTCCTAGCACAGCATTCAAAGCAGGAGAAAAAACTGCTGATCCTCTAAGTATGTACTTAGTTGATTTGATGACTATTCCCGTAAATTTAGCAGGTCTACCAGGTATAAGTGTACCTTGTGGTTTTGATGACAGTGGACTACCGATTGGTTTACAGTTAATTGGTAAGCCTTTACGAGAAGACCAACTGTTTCAAGTAGCTTACGCTTATGAACAATCTACTCAGTGGCATTTGCGTATGCCACAAGTATAGTTATTTGTCAATGGTCAATAGTCAAAAACTGTTGACCGATATTTATTTGATGCTATAAGTCCCCAAATTTTATAACTGAAGTCAATTCCAAAATCCAAAATCGAATGAATCTGGACTATTGACTATTGACAGTTTCAGGAGTAAAAGTTACTGTCTTGATCTTTCCTATATCTCCAAGGGGTTTTTGTTCACTTTTATTAGCAGAAACCAATACAGCACCTGCATTTCCAGAGCGTACAGTCAATTGCTTGTTTGCTGTCCAAGTTTTTCGCTCTCCCTTCTTTAAAGTCCCCACAAACATAGTTTTACCATCTGCTTTGACTCGTACCCATGATTCCCCTTGCAATTCCAGTGTCACTTCAACTGGAGATGCTGCTAGGGTGGAAGGAGATGTTTCTGATAAGGGAGTTGTAGTTGTTGTTGGTGTGGTAAATGGGGATAATGTTGGTGACGCAGCTAGGGATGCTTCTGGTGATTGAGTTGTAGCTGCTGGGGTAGTAAATGGAGATAATGTTGGTGAGGCAGCTACAGTTGTAGATAATGTTGTTTGTGGGGAAGCTTTGGATTTTTGATCCTGAGCAACAGAATCGGCTGGAGCTTTGGGATTAAGACGAAAAAACAATATAAAAGAAGCAACTGTTAATAATACTACATAAGGAACAGCAAGAGGGATATGTATACTTGGGCTTTTCTGCGCTTTCTTATCATCATTACCAGCATCGAGAAGAAAAAAGTTAATTGCAAAGTTTTTGGCTAATGCTACACCATCAAGTCCTAATGCGTCACCGTAGCGTCGGATAAACCCTTGTACAAAAATTGGCTCTGGTAAGTCTTCATATCGACCTTCTTCCAATGCTTCTAGAAACGCTTGTCTGATCAGGGTTTGAGCAGTTATTTGTTCTATACGCACGGATTTCTCTTGGCGTATCTGTCGTAAATATGCTCCAATTTCCTTGAGTTGCTCTTGTTGAGCCTCATTAAAGGACGTCACTGTCATCTCCCAAAATCTACTGAATAATCTACTATTCTTTATTTATTAAACTTTTAAATCATAATTTTTTGATAAACAATGTTAATTGGCAAATACTAAATTTACAAGCTTTTGCGATTATATTGTATACATAAATACTGGCATTTAACAGATTAAGCTGCAACATAAAATACAATTGTTCACCAATATCTTATTTTGGCTTGGAATCCTTACAGTACTCACCTACTGTGCTGTATGTATACTTCTTTTTTTGCGACAAACACGGTTTATCTTTTTTCCGTCTTCTACCATTGAAACAACGCCAAGGTTTTTAAATTTACCTTACGAAGAAATTTGGCTACCTATACAAATTCAATTGCATCAGTTGGAATATATTCATGGTTGGTGGTTGAGAGCAAATCAATCGAATGGGAAAGTTCTACTCTATCTACATGGTAATGGTATAAATATTGGCGCAAATATTACCAATGCTAGTAGATTTTATCAACTAGGGTTTTCGGTATTATTAATTGACTATCGAGGATATGGTAACAGTCGAGGTCGTTTTCCCAATGAAAAGCGAGTGTATGAAGATGCAGCGATCGCTTGGAATTATTTAGTACATCAGCGCAGGATTACACCCAGTCAAATTTTTATCTATGGTCATTCTTTGGGAGGCGCGTAGCCGTGAGGCTTGTCGTCAGACATCGCTATTGATTTAGCTATTAAACAGCCAGATGCAGGTGGATTGATTGTAGAAAGCTCTTTTACCTCAATTCGCCAAGTAGTTACTTACCGGAACATTTTTCGGATGTTTCCTGTCAATTTGATATTGACACAGCGATTTGAATCAATTCAAAAAGTACCTCGGTTAAAAATGCCTATTTTATTCATTCATGGTATCAGTGATATCACTATCCCTGCTTTCATGAGTGAAAAATTATATGCTGCTGCTCCTGAACCGAAAAGATTGTTTCTGGTTTCTGGTGCTGGACATAATAACGTAGCAGAAGTAGCTCCTGCTGAGTATTTGCAAGCAGTGCTTCAGTTATGCAACCAGCTTTATCAAGGAGACGAGCAAACAAATAAAAATTAAATAACGTTTTTAATTAAAAGTATTCTTTTTAATAAGAAGTTAAACAAATACTTATGTATAAAAAATTAAATATATGCTGTTGTAAATACTAAGGAATTTACTTGTGATTAATTTTAACTTTAGTAATAAATTTATACTTAACAATCCGGATATGTGAACATAATTTTAGAAGAAATGACACAGGTATAACTTTTTTGCTTTGATTAATAAAGAGACTTATAGTAATGGTTACTACACCTGTGTACTTTTCACAAATATTAGAGAATCCCACTATTGAAATTTCTCAAGATGAATTGCGATCGCTGTTAGGAGAAATAGAAGCAGAACTGCATAATTCTCTAGTTTACCGTCGTGCTTTAGCTACTATACAAAAACTACTTGGTGACTCTGCTGACGAAGGCAAAATATTGATCAAAGCTGTGGCTAGAGAAGCGATTGATTTAGCATTTCAACAATTAGTTCAAAAGTATCAACGAGTTGAAAAATCTCTAGAAAAGTCAACAAATAATCAACCACAAGCAGAGAGTATTGATTTCACACAAAAAACCCAACACGATAATTACAATAACTTATCAGAGTGTTTGACAAACGTAAAATTTCATACTATTGAAATCAAAGAAAATACTCAATTAGGAAATTTACCATCTCCGCAGCAATTAGTAGCAAATATAGCCAACAACGAAAATATTACGGCAGTCAAACCATCTTTAGAGTCACTCAAAAACAAAACAGTCTCCCAAACAGAAGTCACAACACAAACCACAGAACAACAACGTACAGAAAGTCTGCGTCAAATAGGGGAACAACTGCGCCAAGCTCGTGAGTCCAAAGGTCTGTCTCTTGAACAACTCTGCGTTTATACTTACATCTCACCTCATCAAATGGAAGCTATAGAAAATGGGAACTGGGAGTTATTACCAGAAGATGTGTTTGTACGTGGTTTTATCCGTACAATGGCAAATGTTTTAGGACTCAATGGGACAACTTTAATCACTTCCTTACCAGCACCAGAAACAACAAAATCCGTTTTACCCTCTTGGGGTGAGTCTAAAAAAACTTCTAAACCACTAGGCTTGGAAATTCGCCCCATGCATTTATATTTAGGCTACACTGCTCTTGTCGCTGGTGCTGTAAGCGGATTATCGTATATTTCACAACAAGGAGAAACTAGCAGATTTGTGAATCAAAATGCAGTTACTCCTGCTCCTAACTCTTCTTCCGTTTCAGGCTCATTCAAGCATAATGAGTCTAAGATTATACCGGGAATCAAGTCTAGCGATGCTGGTGTGACTGTTGGACCAGATATTTCACCACCAGAAGCGTTGTAGGAGGATTGGGATTGGGGATTGGGGGTAGGGTGTAAACAGCCTAGATTGAAGGAACAAGGGGGACAAGGGAGAAATTTCTCTCGATCCCCAATCCCCAATCCCTAATCCCCAAAATATATTACTCTACTCTTCTTGTGCCAAGATGGTGTAGATTTCGCGTTTGGCTCGACTGAGTATTTCACGTACTCTATTTATATGATCTGCATTGCCACTGCGAGCAACTTGCATTACTAATCCACCTAAATCAGCGATCGCATTTCCCAATTCCATCCACTGCTGGGGTTTGTTTTTTCTAGTCATCCAGTCTTGAGGATCACCCCGTTCGGCTAATAATTGTCTACCAGTTTCTGTAATTGTGTATACTTTCTTACCTTCTACTTGCTCAGAAATGAGATAGCCTCCTTCTTCAAGTAGCTGGAGTGTGGGATAAACGGAACCTGGGCTAGGTTTCCAAAAACCACCATAACGTGCTTCTAATTCTTTGATCAAGTCATATCCATGTCGTGGTTGTTCTGCTAGCAGGGATAGAAGAATGTATTTTATATCACCGCGAGGTGTGCGTTGCTCATCTTTCCAATCCCACTTTGAGGATCGGTGATGTCTATGTCTACCTTTGCGGGGTCTATCGTCACATCCTGATTCAAAAAAATCAGGATGCATAGGAACACTCAAAAACCTACCCATAAAATGAGGATGTCTAGGAAGACCTAAAAACATAATTTTTCTCTTGCATACTTCTATTTCGATTATAGATACATCACGATATATCGTTAATAAAAGTTAACAAAAAGAATCCCCCATTACATCGGGGGATTCTGACCAAAATAACTAAAAAATAGGAGAAATTAGGGTTTTAAGTGGAATATATGCAAAGCACTTGAAATTAGAGTTAAGAAAATGACAAACCCGATCGCATCCAGCATAGTTGTTACTAATGGTCCACTAACTAATGCTGGATCGAGTTTGAGGCGTTTTAAAACCATTGGTAACAAAGTTCCTAAAGTGACGGCGACAAGGGTATTTATGGCCATTACCGTTCCAGCAATCAATGATACCCAACGTTCTTGAGGAGGCGCCCAAATCAAAGAAAGACAGACCATTGTCAAACCCAAAGCGATGGCTGTACCTAAACCTGCTGTAAGTTCTTTACGCAGAAGTTTTACAGTATCCTTGGGTGTGACTTCTCCCACGCCAAGTCCACGAATTGTCACTGTTAAAGCTTGAATGCCAACAGTACCACCAGTATTAGAAAATAAGGGCATAATTACAGCCAATACTGGCACCATCGAAATAGTAGACTGAAATGGCGCGATCGCACTGGATGCTCCGATATACAACAGCATCACTCCAAATAGCCACGGTAAACGTTTTTTGAGCGTGATCAATGGAGAAGACAAAGTGGCTTCGTCACCACCACTCACCCCAGCTAATTTTTGAATATCCTCTGTGGCTTCTTCTTCAAGAATGTCAATCACGTCATCAATGGTGATGATACCAACTAATCGCTCTTCCCGGTCAACCACGGGTAAAGCGATCAAGTCGTAACGCTGCATGATGCGGGCGACTTCTTCTTGGGGCGTTTCTGTTTTGACTTTGACAACGCGATCGCTAGCGATACTCCCAATCAAAACATCAGGAAAAGTAAACAACAATTGTCGCAGAGAGACAACACTCACTAACTTGCGGTTGTCGTCTGTAACGTAGGCGTAGTAAATTGTTTCTTTGTCTTCGTCTTGGCGACGAATTTTGCTCAAAGCTTCGCCTACAGTCAATCCTTCTCGCAAGCGTACATACTCTGTAGTCATTACCCTGCCAGCAGTGCCTTCAGGATAACCGAGAATTGTTGCTGTTATTTGTCTTTGTTGGGGACTAAGTTCCTGCAATAAGCGTTTAACAACCTTTGCGGGTAACTCATCAAATAATTCTACCCGATCATCGGGACTCATATTTTCGACAATTTGTACAACCTGCACATCATGCAGAGAATTGATTAATTCTTCTTGCACCTCTGGAGGCAGATATTCAAAAACGTCTGTGGCTTGATGTTTGTTAAGTAAACGAAATGCGATCGCCCTTTGTTTTCTGGGTAATTGGGTAATGTACTCTCCCACATCAACCGGTTGTAAACGGTTTAAATCCCATTTGAGCTGGTTCAAGTCAGCAACGTCAATAACAGAATTGCGAACGTCCTGTACAAGCATTTATTTCTAACCTCCCAATTGCCTCCCCCGCGCTGGGAGACAAACTCGCCAGCTTAGAGGAGGATAGTACTACCGTCTTGTGGACTTTGGTCCATAAAATCTCTGGAACTCAACATCGATGACCAATCAAGGCATCGCTCAGTTTAATACTAACCCGGAGTTATTAACCATCCGGTAAACGCTAAAGCGTCAAAGTGGATATTCTGTGATGCTACACACAAGCAACCCACTTAGCTACCCTGATTTTTTAATTACTTTGAGTAGATTCTACTACTGTTAGCAAATGTGTCAAGCTTATCTCAGGATTAATTTTTCAACTTTACGAAGTTAAAATAATTACTACTTTAGAATTAGCGATTATTTCAAGGTACTTTTAAGGCATTCATAGGCAGAAATTCGGCAAACTTAGCTCACACTAATAGTTTGCCTGAGAGCAATTGCTACTGTTATCAGCCGGAAAGTTGGCAATCAACGAAGTTATAAAACTCGTATTTATTCCCTTGAGCAAGTTTCAGATACAACTACCAAACAGTATTTTTGATGATTCTGCTCAATAATTAATTAGCAGATAGCATTTAACTTTAGTGTTGCAGGATAGTCAATATTCAGGAATTTTAAATATAATAACATATCCATAATGATTTTATTTACAGCAAACCCAAATTGTTTGTGAATAACGTCATTTATTATCTTTTATTTAAATTATATGTATACTTTGTGTCCTTGATGGGTTTGTTCAAAATTTTCTGGTTCATAGCCATAGAACGGCTGTATAATAAAAATTTTTAAAAAATTATAATTCTGTTAAATCAGCCATAACAAATAGTTAATGAGTTAACAATTTGATTCAAAATATAGCAACTCTGTATGACTTATAAGAAATGTTTCTGAGGAACAAATCACAAATAAGGAGAGAATAAAAAATACAAATTATTTATTGTTGCTATATAATATTATTCTTAAATCACAGAAAATTTTGGGGTTAGCTGACATAATTAAATACAAAGTTACAGGGTTATTTTCCAGAATCTACAGTCTAATTCAATATGAAAAAAGCTTCCCAATTACCAGAACGTCTAGAGTATTATTATCAGCAAATCAAGACAATAATCTTAGTACGGCAAAATCCAATTACTGGTCTATTACCTGCAAGTACAGCAATCACTGCTCATGGTGATTACACTGATGCTTGGGTACGTGATAATGTTTACAGTATTTTGGCAGTTTGGGGGTTAGCGCTAGCATACCGCAAAGTTGATGAAGACAAAGGACGTACCTATGAATTAGAACACAGCGTCGTCAAATTAATGCGGGGTTTGTTGTTTGCGATGATGCGACAGGCGCATAAAGTAGAAAGATATTGCAGTTGGTAAAGCTTACAGCGAAGCTTCATTGATGACTGTACCTCTGTCCCATAACGAAATTGTCGAGAAAATCAATCATTTTTGCCGCGAAGATATACGCGATCGCGTATTAACTCAAGAAATCCTTATTTATTTGAGTACTTTAATTAAATCAGAACCAGAGTTATTTAAAGGACTACTCACCCTGAGAGTTGGTTATTTGATTTTGTTAATTACCAGTGAATTGGCGCAAGAGTTGAAAGTTACTCAAGATGAAGCCTACGAAACCTTGATGCAACTTTCACCATTTGAAGTCAAAACCCGGTTAAGCCAGGTATTAGGCGAGTACTCAGACATGAGTAAGTTATTACGTCAGCAAGAGTCTTTGCACGTCAAACAAAAAGAAAGCGATATTGAGTGGGTGGTACAACCACTTATTTTTGAGGACATCGAAGTCCAACCAGGCGGTTGGCGACGGTTCCGTCAAGCTGAAGGCGCAACTGGACGCACACCTAAAGACTTTTATAAACAAGTTTGGCTGTTAATGCATCATTGTAAGGGTTTGGTGATTGGCGATAAATTAGAACGCCGCAACCGCTTAGAAAGTGAAGAGATGATTTCTGAAATGACAGCCGGGGAAAAGAACTTTGCCCTGCAAGTAGAACATTTGTTAAATAAAATAGAGGCTCCCGAATATCGTCAAGTCAATATCGAAACATTAATGGAATTAGCTGCGATCGCATTCAATAACCCTGATTTGCAAATCGAAGAATATATAGTTTTAGATGTGTTAATCGGTCATGCTGTGAGACTAGCGTGGTTGGATGGACATCCAGAAAGAGGCGATCGCTATGATGAAGACAAAGGTAGTGCGTGGCGCTCATTTTACAATACTTCTCCCAAAGAGTGCGCTAGTTATGTGGTGAAGGCGTTTAGGTTCTTGACGGAGTTTGGAGAAGTTAGCACAGTTTAGTATTTTTTCAATATACCGCGCTTGGGTTTAAACCCTTAGCTAATAGCACATATTAATCAAAAGTTAATTAAACATTTCCTGACACTTAACCCACAACTATCTTATCCTTTAAGTTAGCGATTTTAAACTGAAATAAACAGTTAGATGTGATTAAATAAGAGATTAATAATTATTTCTCTGTTTTTCTAAAGTTTACGCTGTTTAAAAAAATATTATTCCAAGAAACTTTGATATTTTTTTATTTATTCTTAAGTAACTTCAGAGAAAAATATGCTGAATCTTTTAAGTCAACTTACTGTTAGATATTCGATTTCATGTTGTCGGTCTGCCTAACAAATATTCTACTTATTATTTTTATATAAAGCATACATTGCACTTTTTTATAAAAATTACTCTTGCTCCAACCACACATCAGTATTTATTCTGGCCTACCACTAGCGATCCACTCTATCGGCTAGTGGGCGATCGCCAAAATGCTAATACTACTCCTTTTCTTCCTCAGACCACAGTTTAGTATGGGCGGATTTAACTATGACGAATGCTTCTTTAGTCAAATATTCTTCACTACCTGCTGATACCTATGCTGAAGGCCCACCATCGGGTCAAAATGATGGTAATGGCAAACTCATTTCCAGTAACGGGCGTACTGGGCCATTTCCTGGACAACCTGTACAAGGTTTTAGTGGAGTGCAGTTTGCTGACTCTGATAATTACTGGTTTTTATCAGATAACGGTTTTGGTGGTCAGACTAATAGTGCTGATTATTTACTGCGGATCTACAAGATCGATCCAGATTTCAAAACAGTAGACAATGGCAGTGGGAATGCACAGTGGACTGACTATATCCAATTATCCGATCCTAATAACCTAATTTCTTGGCAAATTGTCAACGAAAATTCAGCAGATCGCTTCTTGACAGGGGCTGACTTCGATCCTGAATCTATTGTTCTAGCTGAAGATGGCACAATTTGGATTGGTGAAGAATTCGGTCCCTATCTGTTGCATTTTGATAGTAATGGCGTGTTGATTGATGCGCCTGTTTCTACCCCCAATATTTACCCAATTAATACTCTCAATGGACAAGATCCAATTGTCATTGGTCATCGGGGTGGTGCGCCGGGAATTCGTCCAGAACATACTATTGGCGATTTAGGCGGAAATTTAGTTGCTTCTAATAATTTAGGCGCGGAATTTGGGGCTGATTTTCTCGAACCAGATTTGGTCGTCACCAAAGATGGAGTTTTGATCGTCCGTCACGAACCAGTGTTGGCAAGTGTGAAGACGGATACAAATGGCAAAATTGTTTACGATGATAACGGCAAGCCTGTTATCCTCGAAGCCACAACCAACGTTGCTAATTTTGAAAAATTTAGCGATCGCCTGACGACCAAAGTTTTAGATGGACAAAGCATCACAGGCTGGTTTGCAGAAGACTTCACACTGGCTGAAATTAAAGAACTGCGAGCAGTTGAACGTATTCCTAACATCCGTCCCGAAAGTGCTAAGTATGATGGCTACTTCCAAATCCCCACACTGGAAGAGTACATCAACTTCATCAAAGACTACGAAGCCGAAACCGGGATCAAACTGGGTATCTATCCCGAAACCAAACACCCCACCTACTTTGCTGAGGAAGGCAAGTTTTTAGATGGTACTCCCATCAATTACAATACCTCACAAATTTTAATTGATACCCTAGTTGCCAACAATTTCATCGATCCTGATCGGATTTTTATTCAGTCCTTTGAAGTCTCTAATCTCGTTGACCTAGAAAACGAGATTATGCCCTACGCTGGGGTTGATATTCCCTTGGTACAGTTAATAGATGGTAGTGGTTCTCCCTACGACTATATATATCAGGGAATTGATCAAACCTATGCCGATCTAATTACTCCCGATGGCTTGACAGAAATTGCTACCTATGCTGAAGGCATCGGCCCCAGCAAGCGACTGATTGTACCAGCTAAGACCGTTGATAAAAATGGTGATGGTCAACCAGACGATATTAACGGCGATGGACAAATTAGTGACGCCGATAGATATTTAGGAGAACCGACCACCCTAGTTTACGATGCTCACCAAGCAGGATTGTTAGTACATCCCTATACCTTCCGCAGTGATGCATATTTTCTGTCACCAGACTACAAAGGCAATCCACAACTAGAATATGAGCAGTTTATCCGGTTAGGGGTAGATGGCTACTTCAGTGATTTTGCCAATGATGGAGTGGTTGCAAGAGACAAAATTATCGCCGATTATGTTGCTTCTCCGCAGAATCCAGGAGTAGAAAACAACGAAGCGATCGCCAATTTATCAGGTTCACGTGGCTTTGAAGCCATGAGTTACAGCCCTGATCACAAGACACTCTACCCAATTCTAGAAGGATACGTCGCAGGCGATCCCACAGACGCTCTACGTGTTTATGAGTTTGATGTTGCGACTAAATCCTTTAGCAATGATTTGGTTGGTTACTATCAATTAAGCGATCCTAGCCATGCGATCGGCGATGCAACCCCCATCAACGACCACGAATTTCTGATCATTGAACGAGATAATTTATCGGGAGACGATGCGAAGTTTAAGAAAGTCTTCAAAGTCGATATTTCTCAAACCAACGCCCAAGGTTATCTCTACAAAGAAGAAATAGTTGATTTACTGAACATTGCTGATCCTAATGATCTCAATGGTGATGGTAGCAATGTCTTTACTTTCCCCTTCCAAACCATTGAAGATATTTTGGTTTTGGACAAAAATACCATCCTGCTGGCTAACGACAACAACTATCCATTTAACGCTACCCGCAATCCATCCCAACCAGACAACGACGAATTCATCGTACTCAAATTATCTACCCCACTTGATCTTGATCCGCGTTTAGGAACACCCAAATCAACCATCTACGGTACACCAGGAGATGATTATTTTGATGATTATCTCTACGATCCAAATTCCGATAATGCTGCTCTCTATCCAGATTTCTTCATTGGAGATAATCAAAAACTCTTTACCGGAGATGGTAATGACATCGTTGATGTCAGTATATTTGGTAGCAACAACCAAATTGACACTGGTAATGATGATGACATCGTATTGGCTGGTACAAAAAATATCATAAACACTGGTTCAGGTAACGACGAGTTATATCTTGGTGTTGGCGGAGGTCAAAACATTGTTACTGGCGGTGAAGGATCTGATGAGTTTTGGATTGTTACCGATGAGACACACTTACCAGCAAAGCCTAATACAATCACTGACTTCAACAGTACAGAAAAAGATGTGATTGGCTTTGCTAACGTCAGTTTTACCTATGAGTCTCTTGGTAGCGATTGGACAACCCGCCAAGAAGGTGATAACACCATCATCGGTGTCTATGGACAAGATGTAGCTGTGTTACTCGGAATTCAAGCTACTAGTCTGACTCAAGCAAACTTTGCTTTTGCTTAACAAGAGGGAAAGGGGGAACATATCAAATTAAACTGTTAACTGTTAACAGTTAACAGTTTAATTTGATAACTGATAACTGATTAATCCCCGATTCCCGTACTCTGTGAGAAGCCGCTTGCGCGTCTACGCGTAGCGTCTCCTCTGGAGAATCCCCAATCCCCGATCCCCTGATTATGAGCGTAATTCTACAAGTTCGTGAACAAAAAGTAACAGCAGAAGAAATTATTCCTTTGCTGGCAGATTACCAGTTATTGCCACAACTGTTGCGAGAAATGATCATAGATCAGGCGATCGCACCATTTGATTGCACACCAGAAGAAGAAGAAAAAGCTTACCAGGGTTTTTACTTACAGCAACGTTTAAAAACAGAAGCTGAACGTCAAGCTTGGTTACGCGATCGCAACATGACTCCAGAACAAGTCCGCAAGTTAGTTATACGGGCGTTACGAGTGGAAAAGTTTAAACAAGCCACTTGGAACGAACTAGATGCTTACTTTGCGATGCGTAAACCCCAACTTGATCGGGTAATTTATTCGGTGATTCGTACCAAAGATAGTGGTATTGCTCAAGAAATATACTTCCGTTTGCAAGCAGAGGAACAGTCTTTTGCCGAACTAGCCCCTAAATATTCAATGGGACCAGAAGCCCGCACTAAGGGTATCGTTGGCCCAGTAGAACTAGGTAAACTCCACCCCACCCTGGCTAAATTATTAACCGTCATTCAGCCAGGACAACTTATACCGCCCACACCTATAGATAATTGGTTTGTGATTCTCAGGTTAGAAAAGATACTTCCTGTTGAGTTAAATGACCTTACCCGTTGGCAATTACGCCATGAGTTATTTCTCAAATGGTTGGGACAACAAGTTGCAGAATTGAACCCGATGAATCACGTTCAAGAGGATACAAATTTATTCCCAATGTAATTGTCTCATAACCGATAATTCCGAGCAGGGTACAACAAAGCGGATAAGTCCTGGGAATTAATTCCGTTTTCTAAAATCCAAAATCCAAAATCCAAAATCGGATGACTCAAACTTCTGACACAATCCAAACTTTTTTATCAGGTATCCCACCCTTTAAACAATTATCTCCTGCCCAATTGCAGCAATTATCCAACAAATTGCAAGTGCGGCGTTACGGGATGGGACAAGCTATTCTACCACTGCAAGAATCACCGCCCTATATAGCAATTATTTATACTGGAAAGGCGCGGTTAATTGGTAATAACTCCCACAGTGATATACCTGTAACCTTGTACAAATTAAAACCGGGAGAAATTATCGGGTGGAAAAGCTTGTTACAGGGTATACCTTGTGAAAAAGTCATGGCTTGTGAAGAAGAAACCCTCTGTCTTGTGCTTGCAAGCGAGGAGTTCTTGACTCTGTTAGAAGAAGAACCAATCTTAAAAGCTTGGTTTGCAGTAGAAACGCGGTCATACTCTATACGAGAAGCCGCTCTTACGAGCGTCTACGCATCTGTACAAGAGTCAATAAATTCCCCAATCCCCAATCCCCGATCCCCATTACCCCTTATCCCCAGAGGGGGCCCCACCTTCCCCAATTCCCAATCCCCAATTCCCAATCCCCAATCCCCAATCCCCGATCCCCATTCCCAAAACAAAAAATATCCCCACAAACGCGACTCTTCGCGCAATGCTACTCTCGCTTGTTTACAGATGGTGAGTCAATATTTTGGGATGCCATTTCGCAAGGAAAATATTCGTAAAGCGATCGCCAACAATCACAAAGATGCAACAAAACCAGTTTCTCTACAATTATGTGGGGCAATTGCTGATTTTATGGGGTTGAAGGCGCAATTGGTGACAGTCCCAGCCAGTGCAATGAATCGTTTACCGACACCTGCGTTGATTCATTGGCAAGATAGCATGGCGGTGGTTTATGAAACGAGTGATCGCCAAATAGTTTTGGGTGTACCAGAACGGGGGATTGTGCGTCAAAAAATGACTGAGTTTCTGAAAAATTGGGGTGAACAAGCTCAAGTTTTACTACTGACAACCACTTCATCGACACCGCAGCAAAAGTTCGGCTTGAGTTGGTTTTTACCTTCACTGAACCGTCATCGCACAGTTTTATTGGAAGTTCTGATCGCTTCGTTTTTTGTGCAGTTGTTTGGACTTGCCAATCCGTTGATGATTCAAGTGATCATTGATAAGGTTTTGGTGCAGAACAGTATTGATACTTTGCAAGTGTTGGGTGTCTTTTTACTGTTGGCAGCGATCTTTGAAGCGGTTCTTGGTACTTTACGTACTTATTTATTTGCAGAAGCGACTAATAGAATTGACTTGGCTCTGGGTTCAGAAATTATTGATCACTTGCTGCGTTTACCTCTGCGTTACTTTGATCGTCATCCGGTGGGAGAATTAGCAACGAGGGTCAATGAATTAGAAAACATCCGCTCCTTTCTCACGGGTACAGCTTTGACTGTGGTGTTAGATTCTGTGTTTTCGGTAATCTACATCGTTGTGATGGTGATCTATAGCTGGGTGTTGACATTGGTATCTTTATCAACGATTCCTTTGTTTGCCATCCTCAGTTTAGTTGCAGCACCGATAGTGAGGCGACAATTGCGAGAAAAAGCCGAACGCAACGCCCAAACCCAATCTTATTTAGTAGAAGTGCTTTCTGGGATTCAGACAGTCAAAGCCCAAAATATCGAATTGCGTACCCGTTGGCAATGGCAAGAACACTACGCCCGTTATGTTTCATCTGGGTTTAAAACCATAGTAACTTCTACTGCTGCCAGTTCAGCGAGTAATTTTCTCAATCAACTTTCAGGGTTACTGGTGTTGTGGGTAGGGGCGTATTTAGTACTTAAAGGCGAACTTTCTTTAGGTCAGTTGATTGCTTTCCGGATTATTGCGGGGTATGTTACTAGTCCATTGTTACGATTATTGCAACTATGGCAGAACTTCCAACAAACAGCCCTGTCCCTAGAACGTCTGAGTGATATTGTTGATACGCCGCAGGAAGTCACACAAATTGACCAAGATAATATTCCCATGCCTGTGATTCAGGGTGCTGTTACTTACGAAAACGTTTCTTTCCGGTTTGCTGCTAGCGGTTCACTGCAATTAGACAATATCAATTTAGCGTTTCCGGCTCAAAGGGTGGTAGGAGTTGTCGGGATGAGTGGTTCTGGTAAAAGTACGTTGATGAAATTGCTACCACGTTTATATGAACTCAACGCTGGTCGGATTCTCATCGATGGTTACGACATTAGTAAAGTTGAATTGTATTCACTGCGATCGCAAATTGGCATTATTCCCCAAGATACTTTGTTATTTGACGGCACTGTTATCGAAAATATAGCCTTGACAAATCCTGAAGCTAGTAGCGAAGAAGTGATCACTGCTGCCAAAATTGCCGTTGCCCACGACTTTATCATGAACTTGCCCAACGGCTACAACACCAGAGTCGGTGAACGTGGTTCTGCACTATCGGGAGGACAAAGACAACGGATTGCGATCGCTCGCACAATTTTACAAAATCCCCAGTTGCTAATTTTGGACGAAGCAACCAGCGCCCTCGACTACGATACTGAACGCCAAGTATGTACTAATTTAATTCAAGCTTTCCGAGGGCGAACAATGTTCATCATCACCCATCGCCTCAGCACAATTCAACAAGCTGATGAAATTGTACTTATGCACCAAGGTAAAGTCGCTGAACGTGGTACTCACAACCAACTCATGCATCAACGCGGTCGCTACTATCATCTGTATCAGCAGCAGGATGGGCTGGGAACTGTAACTAAATTGTTAGACAGACATTGATATTTTTCCCGGAATGGGTAACTATAGCGATGTAGTCTATATTAACAACGATATGGATACATCAGAAGTGACTATCTCAATAGGAGATGCTGCTAAAGAGCTTGGTATCTCAACCAAAACATTAAGGAGGTGGACGGACTCAGGAAAAATACGTTTTGAGCGTTCACCTTCAGGACAAAGAAGATTTTTTCTAGCAGATATCAAACGCATAACACCGCGAGACTTGAAACAGTTAGATGACCGCGTAACTATTAATTACGCCAGAGTTTCAAGTCATGACCAAAAAGGAGATTTAGTGCGCCAAGTGCAGGTTTTAGAAGCTTTTAGCGCGGCTAACGGATGGCAATTTGAAACCATTCAAGATTTAGGAAGTGGCTTGAATTATCAAAAGAAAGGACTTCAAAAACTGCTCAAACGTATAATGCAAGGCGATGTTGCCAGACTGGTATTAACTCATAAAGACCGATTACTTAGATTCGGCGCAGAGCTTGTATTTGCCATGTGCGAAGAATTTGAAACGGAAGTGGTAATCATCAACAAAACCAACGAAGAAGTGACCTTTGAGCAAGAGTTGGTGCAAGACATGATTGAACTCATTACGATTTTCTCAGCACGTTTGTATGGTTCTAGAAGCAAGAAGAACAAGAAATTAATTGATGGCATGACAGCCGTTGTAAATGAGGTTAAATAATAGACATGACAACAATAACGATTGGATTTAGATTATTTGCAAATGATGAAGAAGAGGCAAAACAAGCAGGACTACCCAAACTAAAAAGCTTATGGGATAAAGTTTTAATTGTTTTAGAACCAGTAGAAAAAGACTGTTTGCTTATTCATCCAGATTTAGTTTTTGAGGTTTCTAGTTTTGAAGCTGATTTTGTTTCTTTCGATGAAACTGATGAAAAAGACGGAAAAATATTGTTTGATTTGACTTACTGGATGGAAGTATCAACAACGTCACCAGATGGTATTCCTGAGTGCGACTATCAATTTGATGCTTATGACCGATGGCGAAAAATGGGAGAACCAATGTATCAAGAAGTGTTCGAGCCTTTATTTGATTGCAATTGGACATCTCTCGAACCTTTTTGTTGTGCTACTGGAGAAACGATGGGAGATATTGTTTCAGTAGAGTTTCAAGCTATTAAGGCTGTTGATAGCTATCACGGTGGAGTTCATTTTTACAGCAATCATAGATGGCTTTGAGGTGAAACAAAATGGCTACGCTCACATATGTTAAAGGATTACCGACGACCGCAGAAGAATTAAATAGTTTAGGACTCACAGAATTTGAGATGTTCTTGGCTGCTTACAGTCCGATATTCCACAAAGCAGCGTGTGAGACAGCCAATTATCTTTTGTCTGGACAGTCATTTAATAAATCTAGCTGGAATACTTATCTACAAACGACTTACGGCATTTCAAAACGTCATGCCAATGGCGTGATAAGTCATGCTCAAGGTGCTGTTGATGCATCTAAAGAACATCGTAAACGTCACATTAAGACACTAGAAGGAAAGCTGAAGTCCATCAATTCTTGGATTAGCAAGTTAGAAAAGAAACTGGCTGATTCTGTTAAGTTTTATGCGAAAAAGAACTGGCAGAATTCCAAGACTGGATGCAGGTTTCCATTGTCTTGTTCGCTTCAATTTCGTGACACCAACTGGAGAAATTTACGTTTTCAAATCCACAATAAAAAACGTAGAGCATACCAATTCACTAAACAAATAGAGCATTTAAAAATCACACCAATCCAAACAGCTATTCCAAAAAATCAAGCATTTGTAGTTGGTTCTAAAGATGAAAGTTTTGGGAATCAAGTTTGTCAGTGGGATGGAGACATGATCAAATTTCGCGTACCTGCTTGTTTGGAATCAAAGTTTGGCAAGTACGTTCAGACCAAGCTAGGCAACTTTGAACGCAACATTAACAGGTTGCCTGCTGATGGTTCTAAAACATGGCATTTCTACCGTAAGGACGGCAAGTGCAATGCAGCAGTCCAGTTCACTCCAGCGCCAGTAAAACGTGTTTCCAGACATTCTGCTTATGGTTGTATCGGAATTGATATGAATCCAGGTTCCATTGGCTGGGCATATGTTGACCGCGATGGCAACCTCAAGGCTCATGGTCAAATTCCTCTACAGATGGGACTGCCGTCTGGTCAACAGGATGCTCAGATTGTTGATGCTTGTTTACAGTTAGCCACACTAGCAGATACTTTTTCTTGTCCAGTTGTTTGCGAAGAATTAGATTTTTCAGGCAAGAAAGAACAACTTTCGGAACGTGGTAGAAAGTATGCTCGAATGCTTTCAGGTTGGGCATATAGCCGTTTTTATGAGTTGTTAGAAAGTATTTTGAGTAACCGAGGGATTTATCTTATGAAGGTAAATCCTGCTTACACCAGCGTCATTGGTTTGGTGAAATATGCACGACAATACGGTTTAGCCAGTGATGAAGCTGCGGCTATGGCAATCGCTAGACGTGGTATGCGGCTGACTGAAAATGTTCCAGGCTCCATAACCGCCTATCTATTTGTGAAAGATGGAAAGCACGTATGGAGCCTGTGGAATCAACTAAATAACCTGATAAAGAAATCTAGCATTAAGCGTCACAACTTCTATGCTATCTCTAACTGGGAGTCTTTGGTCAAGCGATGGTCGGAGCAATCCACCCAAAGCAAGCGAAAGTGTTAAAGATGATTTCTTGGAAGATAAACCGCTAACTTCCCCTTGTACAACTTTGTCTACTTGTAGGTAACTTTGTCCAAGTTTTTAGAAGCGGTTAGTTGTTGGTTAAGCAAATGGCTTGGGGGTGTAGTTTGAAACCCGAAAGTTCTCATTTAAAACCTGAACGTTCTCGTTTAAAACCTGAAAGTTCTCATTTGAAACCTGAAAGTTCTTGTTTGAAACCCGAAAGTTCTTGTTTGAAACCTGAAAATTCTCGTTTAAAACCTGAAAGTTCTCATTTGAAACCCGAAAGTTCTCGTTTGAAACCCGAAAGTTCTCGTTTGAAACCTGAAAATTCTCGTTTGAAACCTGAAAGTTCTCGTTTGAAACCCGAAATCTCTCCCTACCTGATATCTTGCACCAACCCCATATCCCGCCTCAGAATTAATTCTGAGGCTAATAGCATAAGTCCGTTAAAACGGACTCAAAGATTTTCCTGGTCAGATTTATCTGACTTTATACCATTTCACGTTAATCACGATACACATAAATTTTGTAGAGACGCGATATATCGCGTCTCTACAGGGTCTGTATTTATATCAGATTTTTTGTGAAATGGTATTAGCTATTAGCCAAGAAATTTATTTATTGGCGGGATATGGGGTTGATGCAAGATATGAATTTTGAATTTTGAATTGGTATTACAACTTCTATGAATAACTCCAACGGTTCTCATCCTTACTCTAACGGTCATGGAAACAACAGTAAAACTGCTGTTTCGATTCAGGACGATACATCTTTGGTGACTCCTGCGATTGATGTACCGCCAACACTCAAACGCTTTGATCAGCCTGTGGTGTTACGACAGTCGTCGGTTTTACCGAGGGCGGTTGCTTGGACTTTAATAACTATGACTACTGCTGGGGTAATCTGGGCTTGTGTGGCACAGTTTGAAGAGGCGATTCCTGCTCAAGGTAAACTCGAACCAGAAGGAGCTGTCACGGAAGTGCAAGCACCAATTACGGGCGTCGCGAAAAAAATTTTAGTCAAAGATGGGCAACAAATCAAACAAGGTGATTTATTGCTGACTCTCGATCCAACTGTTGATAATGCTGAACAAACGTCACTGCGAAAAATTCGCGCTGCTTTGATCGCAGAAAATCAGTTTTACCAAATACAAATGGCTGGTAAAACTCCTGCGAATTCAAAACTTTTGGCGTCCCTACCTGCTCAACAGGCTTTTTTAACAAAACACCGTGCAGAATTGGTTAGTGAAAATCAACTTTATCGTCTGCAATTACAAGGTGCTACGACTGGTGCGGGGTTAAGTGCAGAACAACAGACACGATTGCAGTCTGCGGAAGCGGAGGTGCGATCGCGCGTTAGTGCTGCTAAGTTAGAAGTTGATCAGTTGCAAAAGCAGTTAAAACAAACTCAAGTCGAACTCGCTAGTGCTAAAGATTTACTAGTTATAGAAAAAACGATTCTCACAGACTTGACAGTGTTGGCAAATCAGGGAGGAGTTGCTAGAAATCAGTACTACAAGCAGCAACAGCAATTCCGCAGTCGCCAAGCAGATGTGGATCGACTTTTAGAAGAACAAAAAAGACTACAGTATGCAATTACACAAGCTGACGAAAAAGTCAAGAATGCGATCGCTCTGAGTCAGACAGAAATTCTAACTAAAATTGCTGAGAATCAAAAGCGGATTGCAGAAATAGACAGTCAACTAACAAAAGCAATTGTTGACAACGAACAGCAAATTGCCCAAATCGATAGTCAAATTAGCAAAACTCAGCAAAACCTACGTTACCAAGAACTCAAAGCCCCTATTTCGGGTACTATATTCGATTTACAAGCTCATAATCCTGGTTATGTGACTAACTCTTCAGCGCCAATTCTCAAAATAGTTCCCAATCAATCCCTTGTCGCCAAAGTCTTCATTACCAACCGCGACATTGGTTTTGTCAAAGAAGGAATGAAAGTTGATGTCAGAATTGATTCATTCCCTTACAGTGAATTTGGGGATATCAAAGGTAAATTAGTTTGGGTTGGTTCCGACGCCCTACCCCCAGACAATATTTATCCCTTCTACAGATTTCCTGCCAAAGTCGTTCTTGAACACCAGTATTTAATGATTAGCGATCGCCAAGTCAATCTCCAATCAGGGATGTCAGTCAGTACCAATATCAAACTTCGCAAACGCAATGTTGCTAGTATTTTTACTGACTTGTTTAGCAAGAATATAGAAAGTTTGAAGTTTGTGAGGTAAAAGAGAATAGGGAGCAGGGAACGGACAACTAAAAGCCGCTTTATTTAATCAATTTGCACCCAAAGAGAAAAGCAAGCGACGAAAAACTAAAATAATTAATTTAGAAAAGTGGACTTTGCTAGCAAAATGTTTGATCGTAGTCGTCGTAATCTTGCTCACTGGTTTGCTCTATCGATGGGCGGAATTCTGTTTGCGTTTGCAGGAGTGGGCTACTGTCTGAATGTAGAGGAGCAGTTGCGATTTTTTGATGAGGAACTGTTTAGCCAAAGTAAAACTTTTGCTAGTAAAACTCAGTACACGCTTGGTCAAAATCAACGCGATCGCACTCCTCTAGAGAAAGATGTGTCATTAAATGGTGGATTGCTGTACGCCCGATGGTACAACGCTGACAAACAACTGGTGCAGTCTATTGGTTCATTGGGTATAAAACAGTTAACCGCACAACCGGGATTTCAAACTTTGCAACTGTCAGGAGACACAGAATACACTCAAACTACTTGGGTTCGCCAAGTCACTATTCCAGTTGTGCAAAATAAGGAGTTGATCGGTTATTTTCAAGCAGCAGCTCGCTTGGACTCACTACGCAATAGCTTAAATCAAGCTCGCTTGTTTTTAGCTTTAGGTGTTCCCTTTACTTTTGTTGTGATTGGGATTACAGGTTGGTTTTTAGGAGGATTAGCAATGCGACCAACCCGCCAAGCATATCAGCAATTACAGCGATTTACGGCGGATGCTTCCCATGAACTACGCACACCTGTAGCAACAATGTTGAGTAATGCTCAAGTTGCTTTAATACCACCTGAAGATCCTTGGGAGCAACGACTACGATTGCAAAAGATTGCAGAAACAGCCAAGTCTATGAGTGTACTGATCAATAATCTGCTGTTTCTTTCACGCCATGACGGCTCATTAGCGGAAACTACATTCAAACCAATTGATTTGAGTGAACTGTTGCGATCGCTTGCTACGGAGTTCACCACTCAAGCTACTGCTCAAAATTTAAATTTCAGCACCCAATTACCAGAGCAGTCTGTAATTTCACACGCCGATCCTAATTTGCTCAAACAAGCGATCATCAATCTTCTTAGTAACGCTTTCAAATACACTCCAGCAGGAGGTGAGGTACAATTGTGCCTTTTCACCCAGTCCCACCGCGCGGTGATTCAGTTGAAAGACAATGGTATAGGGATTCCCGCTAGCGATTTACCTTATATTTTTGATCGTTTTTATCGCGTAGACACCGTTCGCTCTCGCCAAACTGGTGGTTTTGGATTGGGACTGGCGATCGCTCAACAAATTGTGCAAGCTCACCAAGGAAAAATATCTGTCAAGAGTATAATTGCTCAAGGTTCAACTTTTCAAATTGAACTTCCGCTAAAAGTTTGAACAGTTAACAGATAAAAAGTAAAAAGTAAAAAGTAAAAAGATAATCCCCATAAATAAATTTAGGGGCTTGTAACCATTTTTTCTTGTTCTTTCTTTTGCCTTTTAACTTTTTACTTTTGCCTTGTTCGGTCAAGTAGAAAATACTTTTTCCACTTGACCAACAACACTCAATTAACTAAAACGAAAAGATTGTTTATTTTTGAGAGTAATTATGAACTGCTTTAGCTTTTTGGTTGAGCAACTACGGCTTTAACATTCACAGCTTTGACACCTTTAATTTCCTTTGCTAAAGGTTCAATCTTAGCTAGCTCTTGTTGATTGGTTACGGTTCCTGAAACGGTAATAACGCCATCATCAGAAGCTTGAACTGCTAAACTACCTCTGGGGATATTTGCTTCTAACTTAGAGCGAACTTCACTTTCAAGGTCGCCTTCTGCTCTTTGTGTATCACCACCAGTAATATTATTTCGCTGCTCACGAGCACGAATATCTTCATTTAGTTGTCTTCTGCGGAGTTCACTTTGGGCGTCTTCTTTAGCTTCTTGAGTTTCTTCAGTGTTCGGTGTTTGTACTTGAGAAGGACTAGGATTATTGGGTGCTGTCTGACTTGTTTTGGAAACATTTTCACAACCAACACTCAATACTAAAAGACTACTAATTAATAAGAAAGTTACCTTTTTCATTTGTTTAACTCTTAACATTAATACAAGATAGGGAAATTAGAAAAATTGAGTGATTGAGAGCTAAAAATTAGATTTGCTCCCTTTCCAAACCTCCCTCCCTTTTGGAGAGAGATTTAGAAGTTTGATTTTTAGGTTTCTTCTCCTTTGTTAAAAGCGAAGGAGAAGAGTAGCAAATTCAGGTTCAGCTTAAATTTCGCGATGGTCAACAATAACGACCTTCGGCTCTTCAACTCCTAATTCTGGTGAATAGCTGGTTTGACTGGTATCTGTAACTGATGCAGCGTGATGTGTACGATTTATATCAGTAGCATCAAAGATGTCAAAGTCTGTAATTCCTCGGCGCTTGAGAATGGCTTCTGCACGATGGATTTGCTCATCAGTACCATCTACGATCACTAAATAATCACCTCTGTTGAAGCGATCGCTATATAAACGCGCTCGATTTTCGGGAATTCCCAACCCAACTAGTCCACCAGTTAAACCGCCAGCAGCAGCACCAATCGCACCCCCTGCAACTGTTGTTGCTAAAGCTGTTGCTATAGCACCACCTGCGATCACAGGGCCGACTCCGGGAATAGCTAAGGCTCCTAAACCAACTAATAACCCTCCCAGACCACCTAACACTCCGCCTGTAGCTGCTCCAGCTTTTGCACCTTCATCGGCCTTGGTTTGTGCTGCTACATTATTCTGATTTACACCTACACCTGTGTTGACATTAGGAAGGCGATCGCCACTATCTTTAGCAATCAGAGATACTTGGTTCATTGGAAATCCAGAGTCTCTCAGTTCCATGAGCGCTGCTTCTGCATCTCGATGATGGGAAAATGCTCCAATCGCTCTTCTATTTTTGTGCAGAGGTGTTGTACTGTAACCAGAAACTGGTGCATTCACTGCATTCCGCGCAGGGGTAGCAGTGTAATCTACTGTGGGGTCAAAAATTTCCCAATCTCGGATTCCATGACGATTGAGAATTGCAGCAGCACGCTGGATTTCCGCATCTGTACCGCTAACAACAACTACATAATCACCGTGATTGATGCGCTCATGATAGAAATGACTACGATGATCTGGAAGTCTCAATCTCAGGTTGTGAATCGCCTCATCAAAGCGATCGCGTAAAGTTACTCCAGCAAAGCGATCGCGTCGTGACCAATTTCTATTAACCAAGGAAATTTGACCCAAGGGGAAACCCACAGATCGCAAATCGCCAATTGCAGCTTCCGCATCTTCCAGACGAGAGAAATAACCAATGGCGTGTTTGTGATTTACACCCAAATTTCGTCCAGAGGTAGCAGTGTAATCTACTGTGGGGTCAAAAATTTCCCAATCTCGGATTCCATGACGATTGAGAATTGCAGCAGCACGCTGGATTTCCGCATCTGTACCGCTAACAACAACTACATAATCACCGTGATTGATGCGCTCATGATAGAAATGACTACGATGATCTGGAAGTCTCAATCTCAGGTTGTGAATCGCCTCATCAAAGCGATCGCGTAAAGTTACTCCAGCAAAGCGATCGCGTCGTGACCAATTTCTATTAACCAAGGAAATTTGACCCAAGGGGAAACCCACAGATCGCAAATCGCCAATTGCAGCTTCCGCATCTTCCAGACGAGAGAAATAACCAATGGCGTGTTTGTGATTTACACCCAAATCTCGTCCAGAGGTAGCAGTGTAATTTCCTGTACCAACAGGTATATCATAGACTTCAAATTCTTCTATTCCTCGGCGTCTGAGAATTGCTTCTGCTCTGGCAATTTCCTCTTCTGTGCCATCTATAATGACTAAGTAATGTCCTCTGTCTACTCGTTCATTATATACTCTGGCACGTTCTTCGGGAATTCCTAAACCAATCAAAGCACCAAGCAAACCACCAGCTACTGCACCAATACCAGCCCCTGCTATAGTTGTAGCCAAAGTAGTTGCAGCTGCACCAGCCAGCATGATTGGGCCAATTCCCGGAATAGCCAAAGTACCCAGACCAACTAATAAACCAGTCAATCCACCTAAAACACCACCAGAAACAGCCCCGGTTGCTGCTCCTTCATCAGCTTTATTACCAACGTTCTCTGTGACTTCAGCGCCAGCAATTTGATCATTGCGATCAATATCGCGTGCTACGACAGAGACTCTGTCCATGGGAAAACCAGCATCTCTCAATTCATGTAGGGCTTCTTCTGCATCACGACGATGAGAAAAAACTCCTACAGCACGTCTGTGTATACCTACAACCATATTTCTTACCACCAAAAATTTATTTATTTTTAAAAGTGAATTCGAGGCATGTAACTTAGTTCTATTAAGCTTTATTTGTGATCAATTATTCATCAATCCCTTGGATGAATTTGTATGTATACCATTGGGATAAATTACGTCTACATCCAAAGAAATAGGTATATTTGATTTGGTTTTCAGAATTCAAAAAATCAACAAAAATATACACAAAATATTTATATAGCAGTCATAAATAATTTATGAAAAACAAGATCCCCGACAACTGTTGCGAAGTCGGGTATCTCTTTAACGACACATATCACAATTCAATGATGAAACTATCTCGCAAATGGAAATCAGCCTCTTTTTCTTGATGAATCAACGCCCAGTAACTAACTTCGCCGTCTTTAGATTTAATAACAGTAGTAATTGCTATTTGAAGTATTTCTTCTAATAAGATGATTTTACTTAAATCCATTTCCAAAACAACCACCAAACTATCAGATTGATGCTGGACGTTAAACGGTAAAATTGAAAAGGCTGTTTCCTCTTGCATTCCTTGACGATACCCGTCAAAACGATAAATATTCCAATCTCCAGTTGGAGAAAGATTGAATTCCCAGTATTTATCTGAGTTTTTAACGCTCAAGAAGAACTCAAAGCAAGTATCTTCCCAAAGTTCATGCTTGCGTTTTGGCGTATTTGATGGTGAGGCGATCGCAACTTTTTCTAAATCGCCGGAAAGTACATAGCACAGATTTAGCTGATTAGCATGTCGAGTAATATTACCTGTTATTTTGAAATTAGGCAGCAACTTGCCATCAACAAAAGGTTGCAGCGAAAATTTTTGGTTATTCATTTCATATCTTGAATAATTTTGCGAATGTTTGCTTCCTGAGATTCGATGCTTTCGGTCAGCTTAAACTGGACAAGCGCCCTTGCTAAGTTGTGTTCTGGGTGCTTGACTTTGAAATACACATTCCCGGCTAAATAGTCAGCAAAAAACCGCAGTCCTAATTCAAAGGTGATGAGACGGATCGCGTCGTAGATATAGGTATAGTCATTTTCAGTCAGAAATTCTTTAGCGACACAGAGATATCCTTGGAGAATTCCCTGACACAATTCTGTATCAAAATAAACTTTTTGCCAGTCTTCTGTTTCTTCTCCAGCAGGATTACAACCGGAGCGCAAACAATCACCAATGTCGTAATGAACCAGTCCCGGCTTAACGGTGTCGAGGTCGATGACGCTGACTGCTTGTTTAGTACTAGTATCAAACATAACATTATTAATTTTGGGATCGCCATGCATCAGACGCAGGGGTAATTTACCTGTAGCTTTAGCATTTTCTAGAACATGGGCAAAAGTTTGGCGATCGCTCACAAACTTTAAGCAATAATTGACTTCTGGAGATTGACACGGGCTAGTTTTTGCTAAAACTTCGTTGTAGTGTTGCAGGTAAAGCGGCGTAATATGAAAACCTTCGAGGGTGTCAGCGAGTCTTTGTGGCGGTAAATCACTGATCAGATTATGGAACATCCCCAAAGCGTAACCAATTTCTTTGGCTTGTTCAATATTTTGCATCGTATCAAAAGACTGGGAACCTGCGATAAAGCTAATCGCCCGCCAGAATGAGCCATTAATATCTCTGCAATAATCTTGATTATCCTTTGTGAATAATACACGCGGCACTTCCCAACGACGATTAAGGGGATGAAGTTGTAGCCGATTGCGAACATGCTCAGTGAAAGTACACATATTTTGCATGATCAATTGCGGCTGACGAAATACCTGTGTATTAATGCGTTGCAGGACAAAATATTTTTCATCTGGAGAATCTAGCGTAACCAAAAAAGTATCATTTATATTACCACTGCCAAATGTTTTAACAGTTCTAACCTTTCCCTGAAGAGTGAATTGGTTAGCGATATTAATAAGATTGTCTATGTCCTGTGTTTTGAGATAATCGGTCATCTTCCTGCACTACTCCCCACATAATTGCACAAAGGCAATAGGGGATATATTAGCGCAAGTTTCACACCAGGTTTATATAAATGTGTTGCAAGTTCAATGATGGCTAATAAAGTCTTTAATTCTTGAAGTTTTTAACAAAACAAGCAGAGCAACGCCAGATAGTGTGATTGATAACTGTAAAAGAAGACTTATCAAATATGACAATGACCAATAGGAGACTCATAATGGATGATGCCAAAAGAGAACGTTTAGAAGCGAAAGGTTGGAAAGTAAGTACTGTTACAGAATTTTTAGAATTATCTCCAGAAGAAACTGCCTTAATCGATATAAAACTGGCACTGAGTCAGAGTTTGAAAGAACGTCGGCAAAAATTAATGACGCAGGCTGAGTGGGAGCATCCCAATTTTTTCAAAATACCGTAAAGCAAAGGGTTTAAACCCTTTGCTAATAGCGCAAGTCGTCTGAAGACGACTTCATAAAATCAAACAGTCTGCTGAAGCAGACTTGAACTATGAGACTGCGATTTCAATCGCAGGCGTTTTTTGAACATTTGGGATGCTCCCGGCTGAGTTAGCAGCAAAACTCCAGTCTAGTCAACCGCGTATTGCCAAAGCTGAAAATGGTGATGCTTCTGTATCGATTGAACTATTAGTAAAAGCAATGTTAGCAACAGGTGCTACACCAAAAGATATTGCACAGGCGATCGCTAATGTAGATTATTAATTTAGTGACTAGCTAAAGCTTTAACTAGAGCGATCGCACAAAATAGAATCCATATTATCTAAGTTTATTAGTTTTGAGCGCGCTGGCGTTGAGCAATTTGCATCAATAAAGCATCAGCAAATACAGTCGCAGCTTCTTGGGTCTAATTTCATCACAAAACTCCATTTCGATCAATCTGAGTTTGTAAAAATTTATATACAAAATTATCTCAATCAGGAATGTGTCTAAATAGTCACCCACCAATATCACCCATTGGAAAAATCCGACTCAAATCCAAGAACGCATCTTCAAACCCAGGAATCGCTACTGACTCATTCGCCAGAGAAATTTGCTTGATAAGATAATTAAACTTACCTTGAATATTTTGATAAGGCTCTTTGTAACGCTCTAATTGACGAGTATTTAAATCTATAATCCAATAATTAGAAATTCCGGCTTCTGCGTATAGTTCTAGTTTCTTTGTTTGGTCGTATGTCAATGTAGAATCTGAAATTTCAATGACCAAAAAAATATCTTCGGGGTAAGGATGATGAGCCAGATAATCCTCATCTCTTCCGCTTGCAATGACAACATCTGGCTCTGGCTCACTTTGATTTGGTAGTGTAATCGGATCTTGCCCACGAATGACAGCGCGATCGCCTAAAATTCGATCTAGTTGACGGCACAAAATAGAATTACAAACTGTGTGTGGTCTTCCCTTTGCGGTCATTTGGATCAATTCTCCACGAATTAACTCAATGCGATCGCCCTCCTTTAAAAAGCCTAGTTCAATCAACCAATGATATTCGTCAATTGTGAATCGCTTCGGTGTAACAACATTCATAGGACACCCATCAGATAAATCTGTTTTTACTCTAGCTTTTCAACAGCAGCTCAAATTGTTGCCAACAAAGATACATCGCACGCGGTACATGAAAACAGCCTTTCCATTTCCCGCCTTTGAGATGCAAAAGCACTTCCCCACGGCGATTGAGATAACCAAACCACTCACCGTCTTCTGAATCGGCAAAGTGTGACCAAGCGTAATCATGCATTTTTTGATACCATTGCCAACATACTTCCCGCCCTGTCAAACGATAACCCATCGCTAAGGCAACTAACGATTCTAAATGCACCCACCACAGCTTTTGATCCCATTCCAATTGCTGCGGTGGATGACCGTCTGCATCCATAAAATAATACAAGCCGTCATATTCATTATCCCAAGCAAAATTGAGAATATTTAACACCACATCAACAGCTTGATTAATAGTTTTAGTATCATTTTTACGACGGGCAATGTCCATAATAAACCACATCGCCTCAATACCATGACCAGGGTTAATTAATCGTCCCTCAAAACAATCAATATGAGAGCCATCGGGAGCAACACTTTCGTACATTAACCCCTTTTCTTGATCTAAAAAATCAGTCATCACTTCTTGAACGGTTTGAGCTAGAACATTTTCCAGGATTTCACTAGATAGCAACCATTCCATTTCTAAAGTTAAGTTAGCTAAAATCATTGGCACAGCTAAAGATTTCATCGGGCGTGTGCCGGGATAGGTTTTAGTATATTTCCCCTTGGGGTGATCTTTACGCCGCAAAACGTTATTGTAAGCTTGCATTGCCACATCTTTTGCCCAATCTTCACCAGCAGCAAGAGCATATTGGCTAAATGCCATGGCCGCAAAACAATCAGAAAAAATATTGTAGGGTTGTATGAGTGGCTCACCTGTACGAGTTAGGGCAAAGTACCAGTTACCATCAACATCTCTACCATGTTGGGCGAGAAAATTAGCACCATTGCGAGCAATATTTAACCAATTTTCGCGTTTTTCTAGCTGATTGCAAAGCATCGAAAAAGTCCACACTTGGCGATTTTGCAACCAAATGAATTTGTCTGTATCGTAAATTTTACCCTCGCGATCCAGGCAGGTAAAATAGCCGCCGTACTCCGAATCCAAGGAATGTTTTTCCCAAAAAGGAAGTACATTGTTAAAAAGTGTGTTTTTGTAAAGTTCTGCTAAGGCTTGCAATTCATACTCCATAAATTTCTTCTCCTTGTGTGCCAAAACCAACAGCGTTAATTATCACCTCGCTAGGGATGGAGTACAAGGGTTATGATGACTTAATTGTCGCGCCAAATAGCAACAAATTGCTACATTGATAGATATTTGGGATAATCTCTTATTCCCTGTTTGCACCATCTACCAAATTCTGGCTATAGCCACCAAACCGTGATTACACTATTCAGAAAACTCCGCACTACTTTAGCAACCAAAGATAGGGGTTCTCAGGACACCACTACTAGAAATTGGCTGCAAACTATTTTTATTACCAGTGTCGGAGTTAGTGTTTTAGTACTAGGAGTTCGCCATCTGAAATGGTTGCAAACTTGGGAATTGAGTGCTTATGACCAAATGATACGGCTACGCCCTACTGAAAAACCAGATCCTCATCTGTTAATAGTTAGTGTCACTGAAGAGGATTTGGGATCACAAGATTTTTCCCTACCAGATAACATTATTAATCGGCTATTAGTTAAAATTCAGTCTTATCAACCGCGTGTCATTGGATTAAGTATTGATCGTTCCAAACAGAAAAACTTAGGGGCTGGTCTTTCCAATCTAGATAATGTTATCACTTACTGCACATTCAGCAGTATGGGCAGTCCAGAAATTCCACCACCACCAAATTTCCCCAAAGATCAAGTCGGCTTTAGTGATGTGATTTCTGACGATGAAGATGTGATTGTGCGTCGTAGTTTGTTATTTGCTGGTTCCAATGACAAAAAATGTCAAACACGATTTTCTTTTGCTGCTCTATTAGCGATTAATTACCTAGAAAGACAAGGTATTAAATCTCGTTTCCCTGATCGAGACCATTTTTATTTAGGTAAAACTCTGTTTCCACGTTTATCAGAAGATGCGGGTGGCTATGAAAACATAGACGCGGCAGGTTATCAAATTCTACTAAATTACCGTGACCCGTCTCAATTTGCCAAACAAGTCACTCTCACACAAGTTTTAGAGAACCAGGTAGATCCCAATTGGATCAAAGATCATCTCGTCATTATTGGTACTACTGCTCGTAGTGTTCATCCAGGCTTTTATACACCCTACAGTGGTTCAGCTAAGTATCCGTCGAGGATAGCACCTGTATTTATTCATGCACAGGTAGCAAGTCAGATTATCAGTACAGTATTGAGCGATCGCCACCTAATTTGGTATTTACCAAACTGGGCTGAAGCTGTTTGGGTGTGGGGATGGTCGATAGTGGGTGGTGTTTTAGCATGGCAGCTAAGATATCCTATGCGTCTGGGTTTGGCTGGTAGTGTATCTTTGGGTAGTTTAGTGGGTGTTTGCTATTTGCTATTTTTACAAGGGGCATGGTTGCCAGTTATACCGCCTGCTGTGGCTTTGGTGTTGAGTGGTGTGAGTGTGATGGCTTACAGTACATACCAAACTCAACAACATACTAAAGTAATTATTTTACAAGTTGAAAAACAAAAAGAAGCAATAGAACAATTAAATACACTTTTAAAAGAAACAACACACATTTATGACAAACATGTTCATTCTGACACCACAGGTGATAACACAGAAAAAGTCACTGGTGATTTTCTTTTAGGTGGACGTTATCAGATTCATAAAGTACTTGGTTCGGGTGGATTTGGTTGTACTTATTTAGCAAAAGATACCCAGCGTCCAGGTAATCCAATTTGTGTTGTCAAACAACTAATGCCAGCCCGACGAGATACCAGATTTCTGCAAGTTGCAAGAAGATTATTTGACGCAGAAGCAGATATTTTAGAAGTTTTAGGTAAACATCATCAAATTCCAGAATTGTTGGCATATTTTGAAGAGAATAACGAATTTTATTTAGTACAAGAATATATTTCAGGACATGCCCTAAGTGATGAATTACCACCTCATCAAAACATCAAAACTGAATCTGATCTCATCGAGATGTTGAAAGGAGTATTAGAAGTTTTGGTATTTGTTCACGAACATCGTGTGATTCATCGGGATATCAAACCGAGTAATATTATTAGATCTGATACAGATAATCGCTTAGTGCTAATTGATTTTGGCGCAGTGAAAATGATGCAGCCAAAATCTAGTGAACAAACCGAATTAGCTACAGTAGCCATTGGTACAAGGGGTTATGCACCACCAGAACAATTTGCTGGTCATCCTCGATTATCCAGTGATATTTATGCTTTGGGGATGATTGCTATTCAATCAATTACCGGAATACCACCACACCAACTGCATCCTCACCCTGAAACTGGTACTGTGGAATGGCGACATGGTGTAAAAGTTAGCGATAAATTAGCAGAAATTTTGGATAAAATGGTACGCTATCACTTTAGCGATCGCTATCACTCTGCAACTGAAGTCCTCCAAGATTTGAAAAAAATTGAATAATTTTCTTGTTGGTTAAAGTTGGTTAGTGGTTAGTTCTCCCCCTTGTCTTTGTCTGCCTTGTTTCCCATGTCCCCTCCTTTCCCAACTTCCCTCTCCACCATCTGCCACGCCAACTTCGCTGCACCAAGCATTCCCGCAGCATTACCTAATTCGGCTGGTAAGATTTGTAAATCTAGGCGAGATGTAGGTAAAACTCGTTTCTCTATTTCCGCTTTGGCTGCTGGTAGAAAAAAGTTAGCGCTAGCACTAACACCACCACCAATGACGATCGCTTGTGGTGTCAGTACGTAAATCAAACTTGTTAAACCAATACCTAAATATCTACCGTATTCTTGCCAAAAAATTAAGGCGTCCTTGTCTCCAGCTTTTGCCAAAACGCTTAATTCTGAAGGTTCTTTTCCCGTGCAGCGACGAATTGCTGTAATTGAAACATGCTGTTCTAACGAACCTTTGTTACCACTCTTACATAGGTGTCCATCTGGATTAAATGTGATTAAACCCAATTCCCCAGCAGCACCATAATGACCAACAAATAATTTACCATCAATAAAAATTGCCCCACCAACACCAGTCCCCAAAGTCAACAAAATGAAATTTTGAAAGTGGCGACCACTTCCTAACCAAGCTTCTCCCAAACCTGCACAATTGGCGTCATTATCAAGAATAGTTGGTTTGCCTATTTTCGCTTCTAAAGCCTCTGCCAAAGGAACATCAACCCATCCTGGCAAGTTAATAGCTAATTTGGCAATGCGCCTAGTTGCATCCGCAGGACCGGGAGTACCAACACCAATAGCAATAGCTTGGTTGAGTGGATCTAATTGGGCGATCGCATCCACCATTGTTACTATCACCGCTTCTGGAGTTGCTGGTTGGGGAGTCGCTACAGTCAAGGATTTTAGGCAAGTACCATCAACCGTAAATCGTCCCAGTTTAATTGCTGTTCCCCCCAAGTCAATACCAATTACTTCTGCTCCCACCACATTTATCTCATAAGTTATTGTTAGTAGTTAATTGTCCAAACAACAAGTAACTATCTATAATTACTATTTTTCTGAATAATTTCACTCGCGTATGGTGTAGATCGAGTTACATACATCACTGGAGTTGAACCCAAATTTGCTTGTACCTGCCAAGATGTAACTGGCGCACCTCGTAAAATACCAGCCAAAGCAACGGAAAGCATAAAACCGCCAGCAGTAGCAGCAACTAAAGAAAGTTTATCGTTCATACAAATTTCTCATTAAATATAAAAGGACTAGTACAACAAGGCAAAAGTAAAAAGTAAAAAGGCAAAAGAAAGAAAGCTTATTTTATAGGCTTTTCAGCCATTTTTAATGGTAGCTTTATTTCCGCCGACCTGTACTAGGGATCGGAGATAAGGGGTAATGGGGATTGGGGAAAAGGGATTGGGGATTTGCTTATTTTCCCTTGTCCCTGATCCGTGATCCCCAATTCCCGATCCCTTAACTATTTCCGGATTCCATTTTCTTTCCTCAAACGAGGATTGACAAATTCGTTTAACCCCTCACCTAGTAGTGATAACCCTACAACCATGAATGTTAAACCTAAGCCGGGGAAGAGGGTAGTCCACCAAATACCTGTGGGTAGTGCTTCCAAAGCTTGTTTTAAGTCACGTCCCCATTCTGGGACTTCTTCGGGTAATCCTAAACCTAAAAAGCCCAAACCACCCAAAACTAAAATTGCATCGGCGGCGTTGAGAGTGAAGAGTACGGGTACGCTTTGAATAACATTAAAAAAGAGATAGCGAGAAAGTACTTGCCAAGTATTAGCACCGATCGCTTGGGCTGCTTCTATATATACTTCTGTTTTGACGCTTACCGTATGATTACGAACAACGCGGTAATATTGGGGAATATAAGCAATACTAATGGCGATCGCAGCATTTAATATTCCCCGTCCCACCACAAACGCTAGTGTTACCGAAAGCAATAACCCCGGTAGCGTATAGATGCTATCCATTAGGAATAGCAAAGTTTTATCCAATCTACCGCCAACATAGCCACTTACCATCCCCAAAGGTACACCCACAACCATACTTAATGCTGTTGCGAGCAAAACTACTTGCAATGCTGCTTGGATACCAAATATTGTGCGTGAGAAGACATCATAACCAAGACGACTAGTACCAAACCAATGCTTGGCTGAAGGTGGACTATGAATGGGGTTACTCAAGAAATCTGTGGGATCTTGTAACCATCCCCAAGCCTGAAATACAGGAGCAAATAATGCTAGAGATATGAATATGCTGCTAATCACTAAGCCCACAATCATTAGTTTTTGTGAAAGATTAGGACTTTTAGCAAAATTTAAAAATCTTGGCAGTTGAGTTTTTACAACAGTCATAGGTTTGGAAAAGACGCACCATGACGCGTCTGAAAAATCAGATTTGAGTTATGAGTTTTGGGGTTTGAGGGCAGTTTTGTCAAGCATAAAGTTGGATCAGTTAATGAAGTGTAACTTTTTGATCAAGCTCTTCGGGGAGGGAACGGAGAACGGGGATTAGGTAAAGCATCATTATTCATGAATGGATAATATCCGGTTGCCTGTTCCCTTTTAAAACATTTTTTTGCTCAATTCGGGAATGCGATCGCTCTCTCAAGCTACTTTTTTTACTAATATCGCAGCCCTAATTCTCAATACTGAAGCTGTGATTGCTGTAAAAAATATACCAATTAATATATTTCTCCAACTAATTTCTTTTCCGTTCGCGCTTACCAAAAACACTTCTAGCATCAAAGAAGGTAAAACTATACCCGCAATCAGTAATAACCTATGAATTATTTGCTGATGTTTAGCCAAAATAGAAAGTAGTGCCAAGTAAATTCCTAAAGGCACAAAATTCAAGGCATAGTAAAATATTTTATTTTCTATGGGAATTAAATCTAGCAAATTTAGTGAATAAGAATTTTGTAAGTTATCTACGTATACTTGAATACTTGAACGAAAATAACTAATGATAATATGATGTAATTGCTTATCTGTAAAAACATTTGGAATATTCAGTTGTATCTCGCTAGCATTTTCTCCAGTAATTGGTGTTCTCAATCGCAAGTTTAAAGCAGTTCCCTGCTGTCCTAAAGTAAAATTGCGACGCAACTGATCCATAGAAATTGACACAATTCGAGCAGGGCCGGTTTGATTTATGTCGCTAGTAGCTACAGTTGTGCTGATTGTAAATTCAGAGGTATGAGATATTCTTTGATTCAATTTTGTCACAGAGCCAGCAGTTTCTAGCCAATTACTGGAACTCAATAAAGCGCCTTTTTTTTCTTGAATCTCTGAAGGCTGAATACGCCACAACAATTTAGGTAAATTACCACTTTTATCCTGATAGTAAGATTTGCCGTTTGTGTCTAATTTATAAGCAGCTAACAGAGAACTTCCAAATTTATCAAAATAATTTTCATCTGCAAATGTCTGTGCAACTTCAATGGCTGACATAGCTCTATCAGTCATATTTACTTCAGAAACGTATCCTTGCCAAGGTCTATCTCCTGTGACTTCATTACCAATTGTTAGCGGATAATTTAAGTTCCAATTACTTAAATAGGTTGTACTTTGCCAAAATACTAAATTTAGAGATGATAATAATATGTATCCCAAACAAAACACAGCTATTCTTTGATTAATCTGCCTACTTGTGTTGTTCTCTATCCTCGCTAATGTGTAAGCAAAACTTTGAGAAGAAAACCAATTAAAGCAAAGCCAACCCACAAAACCACCGATACTATTATTAATAATATCGACGAAAGTGGGTGTTCTACCAGGCAGAAAAACTTGCAAAAGTTCAACTATCGTTGATAAACCCGTACTGATTAATATAACTATTAAAATTTCCAGTGCTAAGTTCACCCTTTTTCTTTGTAAAACACTGCTAGCAAAGAATCCTAAAGGTATAAACAATAAAATATTGTTGACTTGATCTTGGAAAGAGGTTTCATTACTAAAAGTCGCAATCAGTTGTTGCCAAGAAAAATCATTTGGGAAGAAAAAACTAAAAGGATAAAGTGTCGCTAACAGTACCACTAATATACTCATTGCGACAAATGCGTAATTTTTAGTTAATTCGACTAAATTAGCGTTACGAATTATTTGACGTTTATTCATAGTCGCCGATTCTACTTATACAATTTACTGATTTTATCTAGCTAAATATATATTCCTTTTACTTTCATTGAATTACGTAATAGTTACGCAAAATTCTCACGAAAATTTTAGTGGTTTACCAATCTTAACATATGTATTTTTAATTGTTTTTAATATCACAATCCGAGTTTAGATAATTAAAATATTGTGTAAAAAAATATAAATAAACTGTAAAGTTTAGCTCCCCGACTTCTTAAAGAAGTCGGGGGGCTTGTCGTTCAAATTCACAAATAAAATTAGATTACTATATTATCCAATAGATATAATCACTTACGTAATTGTATATTTTATTGCGCTTAGATTGCGAAAGATTAAAATTTACCAATCAAGTCTTGTTGAAAAGTCTAAAATTTTTATGGTGGCTGAGAGTATGGACACGGGTAAGCATTTAAAATAGACAACTTGTAAAACAGGACTTTTGCATTTTGATATAGGCAAAGGAACAGCGTAATACCCTGCTTCTGCAAGAAGTCGAATGCTTACTGAAATTATTTTCTATGGGAGGTTGGCTATGCCTATCGCCACAATTAATCCTGCGACAAAGGAATTACTCAAAAACTTTGAAGCGCATAGTGATGCTGAAATTGCTGCCAAACTAGATTTGGCACAACGAGCTTTTGAGGATTACCGTCAGACGAGTTTTTCTGAGCGATCGCACTGGCTGGAAAAAGCTGCTTCTATTCTTGAACAAGAAAAAGCAGACTTTGCCAAGGTGATGACCCTAGAAATGGGCAAAACTTACAAAAGTGCGATCGCTGAAGTCGAAAAATGTGCTTTGGTTTGTCGTTACTACGCTGAAAACGCTGCCCAGTTTCTCGCTGAAAACTACGTAGAAACCGATGCTAGTAAAAGTTTTGTTAAATACCAACCATTAGGTATAGTTCTCGCAGTGATGCCGTGGAATTTTCCCTTTTGGCAAGTATTTCGTTTTGCAGCACCCGCATTGATGGCAGGTAATGTTGGTTTACTCAAACATGCTTCCAATGTACCGCAGTGTGCTTTAGCAATTGAGGAAATTATCAACAAAGCTGGTTTCCCCGCAGGTGTATTTCAAAATTTGTTCATACCTGGTGCTAAGATTGGCGACTTGATGAGTGATGAGCGCATAAAAGCTGCTACCTTAACAGGTAGCGAACCAGCAGGTATATCACTAGCTGTTGCATCTGGTAAACAAATTAAAAAAACCGTTCTAGAATTGGGTGGCAGCGATCCATTTATTGTGTTAGAAAGTGCTGACTTGGAAGCAGCAGTTGCAGTTGCAACTACAGCAAGAATGCTCAATAACGGGCAATCTTGTATTGCTGCGAAACGCTTTATTGTTCAAGAAGCGATCGCAGACAAATTTGAAAAGCTACTGCTAGAAAAATTCCAAGCGCTCAAAGTAGGCGATCCCATGCAATCAGATACTGATGTCGGACCACTGGCAACTCCTGATATTCTCCAAGAATTAGATCAACAAGTACAAACTTGTGTCAAAGCAGGAGCAAAAGTTCTGATTGGCGGACAGTCTTTGGCTGATCGTCCTGGTAACTTCTTTCCACCAACAATAATTACAGAACTGTCTCCAGATACTGCGATCGCCAAAGAAGAATTTTTTGGCCCAATAGCTTTAGTATTCCGCGTACCCAATATTGACGAAGCCATTAAATTAGCAAATGCAACACCCTTCGGTTTAGGTGCAAGTGCTTGGACAACAAACTCCCAAGAACAACACCGTTTCATCGATGAAATTGAAGCAGGTGCAGTATTTATTAATGGCATGGTTAAGTCCGATCCTCGCCTACCTTTTGGTGGAATTAAACGATCTGGATATGGCAGAGAATTGGGTATCCAAGGAATACATGAATTCGTCAACATTAAAACAGTGTGGGTTAAATGATTTAATCATTTGTCCTTAGTCATTAGTCATTTGTACAAATCTAATGACCAATGACAAATGACTAATGACTAAAATATTTTTCGCTAGTGAGGAAGTTCAATGAATACGGCAGAGTTATTAGTAAGGTGCTTAGAAAATGAAGGGGTGCAATATGTTTTTGGACTCCCTGGCGAAGAAAATTTGCACGTTTTGGAAGCGCTAAAACACTCCTCGATTCAATTTATTACTACTCGTCATGAACAAGGTGCAGCATTCATGGCAGATGTTTACGGACGTCTGACAGGAAAAGCAGGAGTGTGTCTTTCAACTTTAGGACCAGGGGCTACAAATTTAATGACAGGGGTTGCTGATGCAAACCTCGATGGTGCGCCACTAGTGGCAATTACCGGGCAAGTCGGAACAGATAGAATGCACATCGAATCTCATCAATATTTAGATTTGGTGGCAATGTTTGCTCCGGTAACAAAATGGAATAAACAAATTGTTCGACCTAGTATTACACCAGAATTACTACGCAAAGCATTTAAACTGGCACAAAGTGAAAAACCAGGAGCAGTTCATATTGACTTACCAGAAAATATTGCTGCCATGCCAGTAGAAGGTAAACCATTATATAAGCAAAATATTGAAAAAACATTTGCTTCTTTTGCTAGTATTCGGTCAGCTTCAGCCTTAATCTCTCAGGCAAATAATCCCATAATTTTAGTTGGTAACGGTGCAATTCGCGCCCAAGCCAGCGACGCTGTGACTCAATTTGCTACTCAATTAAATATTCCTGCTGCTAACACATTCATGGGTAAAGGAGTTATTCCTTATACTCATCCTCTAGCATTATGGTCAGTGGGATTACAACAGCGAGATTTTATCAACTGTGGTTTTGATAACACAGATTTAGTGATTGCTGTTGGCTATGATCTGATTGAATTTTCACCCAAAAAATGGAATCCCGATAGCAAAATTCCTATTGTTCATATAGCTGCTACTCCAGCAGAAATAGATAGTAGTTACATTCCAAGTGTGGAAGTTGTAGGCGATATTTCTGATTCTCTTGATGAGATTTTAAAAGTAGCAGATCGCCAAACTAAATCCAATCCCTACGCTATCAGTTTAAGATCAAACATTCGTTCTGATTACGAACAATATGCCAACGACGACGGATTTCCAATTAAGCCTCAAAAAATCATTTATGACTTGCGTCAGGTAATGGGGCCAGAAGATATTGTGATTTCTGATGTCGGCGCACACAAAATGTGGATTGCCCGCCATTATCATTGTCATAGTCCGAATACTTGCTTAATTTCCAATGGATTTGCAGCTATGGGAATTGCCATTCCTGGTGCAGTCGCAGCTAAACTTGTTCATCCCAATCGTAAAGTTGTAGCCGCAACAGGCGATGGCGGCTTTATGATGAATTGTCAAGAATTAGAAACTGCTTTGCGAGTTGGTACAGCGTTTGTGACTTTGATTTTTAATGATGGTGGTTACGGCTTAATTGAGTGGAAACAAGAAAATCACTTTGGTAAAGGTAGATCATCTTTTGTACATTTTGGCAATCCTGATTTTGTCAAATTAGCAGAAAGTATGGGATTAAAAGGTTATCGAGTAGAAGCTGCTACCGATTTAGTTCCCATCCTTAAAGAAGCTCTAGCTCAAGATGTACCAGCAGTGATCGATTGTCCTGTAGACTATCGAGAAAATATTCGCTTTACTCAAAAAGCTGGCGAATTGAATTGTGTGCTTTAATTAATTGTCATTTGTCATTTGTCATTTGTTCTTTGTCGTTGATGAAGAACGAATGACAAATGACAAACCTATTGATTTTTTCGTTGGTTCTTAATCTTGTTTCTCATTGAGAGTACTTTAGATGCGTTCGCCCTGATCTCATATCCTGCCGAGAAATAAATTTTTTTGCTAATAGCTAAAGTCAGATAAATTTGACTAGGCAAGTGTTTGAGTCCGTTAAAACGCAATACGATTCAGTTAAGGTTATTGGTAGGTTTTCCGATGTGTAGAGACGTTGCACTGCAACGTCTCTACAAAGGTTATCGGTAGTAAATTATCTTATCTGAACCGTATTGCGTTTTAACGGACTTGTGCTGTTAGCCTGAGAATTTATTCTCTGACGGGATATGTGCTTAGTTTCAAGTACTACTTCACAAAAGTCCACTCTAAAGTCTTGATTGGTGCTGTTTGCAGGGCTTGAGAAAGTTCAGCACTACTGGCAAATTGCAACTGTTCCACATAGCAAGCTTCTACATTCACGGTAAATTCTTTTTCCTGAAAAGGCCAAGGAGTAACAGTTAAATTACCGTCGCTGCGCTGCATCACATCATAACGCTTAACATCTGATAAAGTTGCAATTTCTAAAGCACGCTCATCTACAGGTATCATTCGGTTACAGAGAATGAGTGAAAGGCGATCGCACCACTGAAAAAAATCATAAGTTTTCACAGCATCATCTTTTGTTATTTTTAACTCTTTACGCCATTGTTCTTGATTCTTTAACTGTTCATCTAGAAACTCATCCAATTCGGGTAATTTACCGCGATTACCTTCATTTAAAAAACTCATGTGCATAGAAATCAGCATTGCTACCCATCGTCCTCGATAGCGAGCATTGTTTGTTAATTCCCGCATACTTGCCACACCACTGGCTTTAGTATCTTTCATCAAAGTAAAATCTAGGGGCGCGCCAGCATCTGTAGTATGTTTTCCTTCCCATTCTTTTTCCAAATCATCGTGATGGGAAATTGCTGCAATTGTCTCTAACCAACGTATGGGACGTTCTTTTACATTCCAATGTCCCGCAATTTCAGCCGCCAGCAAAGCATGAGCGCGATGATAAATAACTTCCCAACCCTTTTGGTGTTGATTCACAATCATGAATCTAACCTTGATCCTTCGTGTAATATGAGTTTGCTTCCCTATCTTGGGTGAGCAAAGACTGTTCGCTCATCTGTCAACAGCACGAAGATCAAGTGCCACTATGGATAAATTGACATTGAAAAATTGGATTTTTATCAATCAGCGACTGACACCTTATTTATTTTTGCTACCCGCTTTAGTAATTCTGGTATTAACTGTCTTTTGGCCGGCGCTACAAGCTTTTTACCTCAGCTTTACCCGTTACGAATACGATTTAACTCAAACACCTGCATGGATTGGTTTTGCTAATTTCCGCCGCTTATGGGTTGATCCTGTTTTTTGGCAAACTTTGGTGAATACCCTACTCTATCTTGTGGTTGTGGTGCCGATTTTAGTAATCGCCCCCTTAGCACTGGCAATTTTAGTGAATCAAAAATTGCAAGGAATGCATTGGTTTCGTGCTGCTTATTATACGCCTGTGGTAATTTCAATGGTGGTGGCGGGAATTGCTTGGCGATGGTTGTATGCGGAAAACGGTTTGCTTAACCAGTTACTCAAAGGCATTTTACCAGAGGGAATTCCTTGGTTAACTAGTCCCCGCTTCGCGCTTTTTAGTGTCATGGCTGTGACTGTCTGGAAAGGATTAGGCTACTACATGGTAATTTATCTAGCTGGGTTGCAATCAATACCGAATGATGTCTACGAAGCCGCAGCGATAGATGGTTCTGATGGCATTAGCAAACACTGGGATATTACAGTACCTTTGATGAAACCCTATCTGGCTTTAGTTGGTGTTATCTCAGCAATTTCCGCAACTAAAGTCTTTGAAGAAGTATATATAATGACGCAGGGCGGACCCAGGAATAGTTCAAAAACAATAGTCTATTATCTCTATGAACAAGCATTTAATAATTTAGAAATTAGCTATGCTTGTACGATTGGGCTGGTACTGTTTTTGATCATTTTAGGGTTGTCAATTTTGCGATTATCAATTGGCGGTGTTAGTGCTTGATAGTTGCTCAACTCCCATTTATCGATTGAGACGACGAAATTCAGCAGGGGTAGAACGCATGGGTTTTTCTGGGTTCCAAATCCCTAATCCCATGATTCTAGCCCATTGTTGGGCGCGTTCTAAGCGTTGGTCATATTTGTGGTTAGGCGATCGCCCCACAAACAACGCCTGACCTTGTTTGACTAACTCTTCATTCAACAAAACTTGATCTTGCCACACATAAGCCAGAATCCGCCCAAATTTATCTTGTCCTTCCACATCAAACTCCAGCGTTACAGACTCTCCCTTAATTAGTGCTTGCAAACGTTCTTTTGCTGTATCTCCCCAAGGACGTTGTTGTAAATCCGGTGCATCAATACCCAGCAAGCGTACTTGGGAAATTAAATTGGGTTGATCACCCATCCCCAGCACTTCCAAAGTTTGTCCACTCACTACCTGTGCAAGTTTGACTTGTACCTGTGTATTCTCTAGAGATTTGTTTCGAGGTTGACAACCAACAACTAAGAGTAACAAGCAAGATAAAATTACAAGTTTTTTCATTTGTCCGATTAACGAGGTTGGGGGTTAAAAATCAGTGAACACTTAACAGTCAACAGTTAACAGTTAGTCATAAAATTTGATAACTGATAACTGATAACTGAACTACTCCTCGTCTAACGGTAAACCTGCGCGCACTCTCCCCTTAGCAAAATATCGCCCAAACTGGAGTTCATAAACTTCATCTTCGTCTTGTGTCTCTACTTCTAAGTCAGAACGGGCGTAACTGACACACAATAGCGCATAGCCTTGCTGACGTAACTCTAGAGATAGTCCCACTGCTTCCGGTTGGTAAATTTCTCCCTTTAACACCCTGACAGCGCATGTGGTACAAGCGCCATTGCGGCAAGAAAAAGGTAGTTCTTTCCCTTGTTTTTCACAACTATGCAGGATGTAGCGGTCATCAGGTACTTCTAAAGTATGTTTTATGTTTTTGGCGCGATCGTGAACTGTGATTTTATATGTCCGGGACATGTTGGTTTTGAATTTAAGATTTTTGAGCAATTTGATTGCACTTTCTAGAAGTATATTGTACAATTGCAAATCGTGACCTCTGGAGAGATGGCCGAGTGGTTGAAGGCGCAGCACTGGAAATGCTGTTTGGGGGCAACTTCAACGTGGGTTCGAATCCCACTCTCTCCGTTATTCAGTTGCAGTAATGAACAAAATAATCATCATTGGTGGCGGAATTGGCGGTGCTGCAACTGCGATCGCCCTAAGTCGTGCTGGTCTAGAGCCTGTCGTTTATGAGCGAACCAAACAGTTACGAGAAGTTGGGGCTGGAATTGCACTTTGGGCAAACGCCACCCATATCTTGAAGCAATTAGATTTACTCGAAGATGCGATCCAAGTTGGTTGTCTAACGACGAATTACCAATTTAATTCGCAACGGGGTAAGGAATTAGTAAATGTGCCTGTTGATCGCTTTGAATTACCCGTGATCGGAATTCATCGTGCCGAATTGCATCAGCTATTGTGGCGGAATGTAGCGGGTGAGAAATTCATTTTGGGAGAAAATTTTGAGCGATTTGAGCGCCAGGATAATCAGGTTCAAGCTTATTTTGCTTCAGGTTTGAGGGTTGCAGGGGATGCGTTAATTGGTGCAGATGGGTTGCGATCGCAAGTCAGAACCGCTATCTTAGGTGACGAACCTCCCATTTATCGGAATTTTAAAACTTGGCGTGGTTTGACCGATTATATTCCCAGTGCATACCGTCCTGGTTACATTCAAGAATTTTTAGGATGCGGTAAGGGATTTGGTTTTATGATGCTGGGCAAGGAAAAAATGTATTGGTATGCAGCAGCAAGCGCGCCAGAAGCACAACCAGATGCTGCGATCGGTCGTAAAAAAGAACTAGAGACGATGTACCAAGATTGGTTCCAAGCTATTCCTGAGTTAATTGCTGCTACGGACGAAGCCAATATTTTGACCACAGATTTATATGATCGTCCTGCAAAACAACCTTGGAGTTACCACAATATTACCCTACTCGGTGATGCTGCCCATCCTATGTTACCTACAATGGGACAAGGCGCTTGTACAGCTTTGGAGGATGCTTATGTTATCGCCCAATGCTTGCAAGCACAATCAGATCCTAGTATTGCTTTTCAACAGTATGAGTCTGTGCGTTTTCCCCGCACCAAGGCGATAATTGAACAATCTTTGCAATCCGCCAAGATGGGCGAATTGAAAAACCCGATAGCTGTGGGACTTCGCAATAGTTTTATGAAGGTAATGGGTTCAGCAATTAGCAACAGTTTCAAGTCTCTTCACGCTTACCGAGCCTGACATACTCCCACAAGTAACACTCCCCAGCGCTAGTTTTGTAGAGTGTGTTGTCGCGCCGATATACGCACCATTCGGTGATTTTCGGTGCGTTAGGACGTTCTGTCCATAACGACACCCTACCAAATTCTAATTATCCGAACTAGATATCACTTCATCAAAAAAACATCAAAAAAACATATTAGTTTAGTTTTGAGTAGGTAAAAAGCTCGATTACCTACTCAAAATGGCATTTCACTTACTCGAAATGCCATTCTACCTTCTCATTTAGGTAAATCACGCACTGGGAATGCCATTTTACTTACTCAAAATGCCATTTCACCTTCTGATTTTAGTGAATCACGCACTGGAAATGTCATTTCACCTTCT
>NZ_JCACKS010000101.1:72464-110235 GCF_059505505.1 Pelatocladus sp.
CATTTCACCTTCTGATTTTAGTGAATCACGCACTGGAAATGTCATTTCACCTTCTCATTTGGGTAAATCACGCACTGATTTTGACAAAATCAGTAAGCAAAAAGCCATATTGCTTACTCGAACGGAAGCATCCCAATTTTTTACCGTGCTTGGGTTAAAACTTTTGGCTAATAGCACAAGTCGTCTTCAGACGACTTTATAAAATCAAGCAGTCTGCTTTAAGCAGACTTTAGCTATGAGACTGCGATCGCAATCGCAGATGGATTTTTTGAACTTGTGAGAGCGATCGCACTTTTGCCGAAAGTTATTAGAAATTTGCCGAGATTGTTGTGATGATATCTAGCCAACGAGCAATTTGATGGCGTTGCGAATCAGAATTGTGGTGCGGTGTAAGTCCTGCATTTTTTCTTGATAGAATCGCCACTGCTGATCTTGTAACCATTGTTCACAATCGCTAGCTTTAAGCAGTGCTTTTTGGCTATCTGTAGGTTCCCCAATCATATCAAGCACTTGGGTCAATAAATAATAAGCGTTGATTCCTGGATGATGCATTCCTACACCGTCTCTCATCTGATCAATGGCTTGGTATGGAAACCGTGCGATCGCTCTAATCCATAATTCCCTTTTACTATAATTTCCCACTGGCTGGATGCCATAATCTTTACCTATCGCTTGCAAGTCTTCTAGCGATAGCAATTCAAGCTGTTCTCTTGATAGCATAATGATTGTCTACTCTTATAAAGTGGATATGGTGGATGAAAACTTACCAGGTAAAGCATCCACCAATTACTCATTAAACACGTGGTGTCGCGTGTTTCATCATTATATTTACATTTATATACAATGCCCAATCCTAAAGGTAATCCCAAAAGCCTTAAGCCATTCACTACTGATAGAGAAGAACCGTTAACTGAAAGAATTAATTTACGTATACCTAAAAGCATGAAAGATGAATTATCCCAAAAAGATAATCCACCGGAATATTGTAGAGAAGCTATTCGTGAAAAGCTGGATAGAGATAAAAATAAAACAAATGAATAAATTAACAGAAAAGTCAGGGCGATCGCTTTTGCAGTCAAAAAAGTAGCGTGCGATCGCCCTCTCGTACTAGCCTTTTTGTTCCATGTAACTCAATAACCAATTAGCAGCTGTCGCCCTGCGAGTTTGTCGAGGGCCAAATTCCCCGATTTTATAACCCTTAAAACCCAGCTTTTCTTTGACTATTTGTTTATACTGTGTTGGGATAGAACGAGTCAATTTGACTGTTGCTGGACGACTGTCAATAAAATCAGGCGGTTCTGGATACTCATCTCGCCATTCGGCAGACACTTCCTGATTATCCCACTTAGCTGTTACCGAGTCGTAGCGATAACCTAAGTAGTGCCATACTAATTGATTAACTGTGGCGTCATCAATTTCTTCGTTGAGAATTGCCCAAATAGTATCTGTATTAAGTGGTGGCAAATTAGACATAAGCAATTCAAAATCAAAGCAGGATAAAGTTTTGGACTCTGTAATAAGTCCATTTTTTAGAGCATTATGTCTAACTTGTCAATGCATAAATTCCAATTTCCTCTTTGTGTCTACCTATGGAAGCCCTAATTCCTGAGTGCGTTGATAAACCTTTGCAAACCTCTGAATACACTTGGTTTTTTCCCTGGTACTGCTGCGACAGAATCTCCTTGTGTCGTAGTTGTCGAGTCTTGTCCTTTAGCAATAATTAGATCCAAGTCGTCGCCGGAGGGTTTTTGTGGTAATTCGGCAATTTTTTGGTATTCTCCGTTATTTTCTACCAAAATTTCCCATAATCCTGGATAGCAACGGAACAATGCTACATCTTCGTATACAGGACGTAAGTAGTAACAAGATTCTATTGTGCTGAGAAAACGAATTCGGGTTTGCCTAGCAGCATAACCAATTCCGATCTTGCCAGCATCTTCCAAAAAAGGATTTAACATAACGAAGGGGCGATCGCCTATAACCGCACAAATTTTTTCCAATTGCGGGACTTCTGGTGAACCAGGGGCGATAAACAGGAAAATTTCATCTTCTGATTGAACTTTTGACTCAATAGAGGCAGCTCTACCAGTGCCAATGTCAGTAATTTGGAATGATACATCTTTCCAGTCGCGACGGGCAAGACCAACACTACCCGCATCTGCAAAGAAAACTTTAAGTTTGTCTTTGTATTGGGCAAAAGTGGGTAGAAATTGTTGAGCTACTTCCATTAATTTCAATTCGGGAAACAATAACTCAACTTGTAGCCGAGTATAGCCATCTGCTATTGCTGCTTGGGTAGCTGTACGCGCTTGGGCGATCGCATCTTCTAAAGAGTTTGGTAGTTCAGCCATTTTAAAAATTTTTAGATTTTAGACTTTGGATTTTAGATTTAGCCATTAATTATTTCATTACATAATGACCAATGACTAATGACTAAAAACCAATTCTACAGGTGATAGTCTTTGTAAAACTTGCTTAAATACCATCGCTACCCAATCTACATCCGCTTCGGTGGTATCTCGTCCTAGCGTCATTCGTACACTGGCAAAAGCTGCTTGTTCTGAATAACCCATTGCTAACAAAATTGGGCTAGGGCTGAGTTTACCACTATTACAAGCAGCCCCAGCGCTTACCCCAATCCCGGCGCGGTTTAATTCTCGTACTAAACTTCTACCACTAACTTTTTCACCATCGGCGTGTTCTAAGCAAAAGCTGACGTGATGGGGGAGACGATGAACTAAATCACCTGTGGGTATTAAATCGGGGACATCTGTTAACTGGGAAAACAGGCGATCGCGTAACTGCATCAATCTGGGTGTTTCTCTCGCTATTTCTTGGGCTGCTAATTCGGCGGCGACACCAAACCCAGCAATTATTGGTACTGCTTGTGTACCGGAACGCGATCGCTGTTCTTGTCCTCCACCACCCAATAGGGGAACCAATTCTACACCTGGACGCACATACAAAGCTCCTGCGCCTTGTAGACCGTAGATTTTATGACTAGAAATACTCAGTAAATCCACAGGTAAATTTTGCACATCAAGAGGTAGGCGTCCTGCTACTTGGACTGCATCTGTGTGAAATAAAACACCAGCATTACGGGCAATATTTCCCAATTCGGTGACTGGTTGGACTGTACCAACTTCGCTTTGTCCATAAATTATTGAGACTAATATTGTGTTGTCTTGCAATGCTGCTTTCAAATCTAAAGGGTTAACTCTACCTTGATGATTTACTTTCAAGCGAGTTACTTCCCAACCCCACTGTTCTAATAACCGCGCAGGTTCAGAAATAGCGGAATGTTCAACACTGGAAATAATTAGATGCTGGGGTTTGCTATACAAACGAGCAATACCCATAATTGCTAGATTATCTGCTTCTGTACCACCAGAAGTAAAAATAATTGATTCCGCAGGTGCATTGATGAGTCCGGCTACCTGCATTCTAGCTTGTTCTAATACCGTTGCTGCCCGTTGTCCCCACTCATGTAAGCTAGAGGGATTACCCCACTGTTGAGTGAGGATTGTTTGCATTGCTGCGATCGCTTCTGGGCGAGTAGGAGTAGTAGCACTGTAATCTAAATAAATTTGCATAGACTCTCCAGTCAATACACTGGGAAACGGGCTGTTTCTATTTTCACTAATACAATACATTTCTTGAATAAGTCAGCCCCTCACAGACTTTTCGCCGACAATGAGGAGAGGAAAAATCGATCACTGTCCAAGGCGATAAACACTAATAAACATACAGCAGATTTCAACAAGCGTGAGGTATGGAAGAAACCCACCCGCTTTGGGGATTAGGGAAAGGGTGTACTCCATTTAGATACAAAGTGCTGTAGATGGATTATGGGTTGGCTGATAAGTTAGTCCCCAATCCTCAATCCCTAATTGTTCTGTGATTTAATCACCTACAGTTTGGGAATTATAAATCTGTTCAGCTAAGTAAATTTTTATCAAACTACTGTGTTTTTGTTATCTATCCAATGGCGTTTGTCTTCTATATTTTTAGTCATACTAATCTTATCTGCTTGTCAACGAGTCCATTCTGACAGTAAGCGTTTAGAACCACTACCGCAAGATCCATTCGTGCAAGTTTACTTCAATCATTCTCAGTCTTCTCAATATTTAGAACCTTATCGTCAGCAAATTCATCAAGGAGATGATTTAGAAAAATTAATTGTTGACACTATTTCCCAAGCAAAATCAACAATTGATGTCGCAGTCCAAGAATTACGTTTACCCAAAATAGCGCAGACAATTGTAGATAAACAAAAATCGGGAGTCAAAGTCAGAGTCATCATAGAAAATCATTATAGTCGTCCTTGGAGTAGTTTTACTGTTGATGAGGTGAAGAAATTAGATAAAAGAGAACAGCAACGTTATCAAGATTATCGGTTATTTGCAGATAGTAACAAAGATGGAAAACTAAGTATAGAGGAAATAAACAAAACAGATGCTTTAGTAATTTTAAATCAAGCAAAAATACCTTTAATTGATGATAGGGCTGATGGTTCTCAGGGTAGTAGTTTGATGCATCATAAATTTGTAGTTGTAGATAATCGCTTTGCGATCGTTACTTCCGCAAATTTTACCATGAGTGATATACATGGTGATTTTATTAATACTAATAGCTTGGGTAATGCTAATAATTTATTAAAAATTGACAGTCCCGAATTAGCAGATTTATTTACAAAAGAATTTAACTTGATGTGGGGTGATGGAGTAGCAGGTAAATTAGACAGTAAGTTTGGTTTACAAAAACCTTTACAAAATTCTCACCAAGTTATCTTAGGTGATAATCAAATTACAGTCAAATTTTCACCTAACTCTCCCACACAGCCTTGGAATTATAGCAGTAATGCTTTAATTGGCAACACCTTAAGTTCCGCTAGTCAATCTATAGATATAGCATTATTTGTCTTTTCGGAACAGCGTTTAGCAAATATACTTGAAATCAGGCACAAAAACAACGTGAAAATTCGCGCTTTAATTGAGCCAGGATTTGCCTATCGTCCCTACAGCGAAGCATTAGATATGATGGGCATAGCTTTGAGTGAAAAATGTAAAAATCAACTTGATAATCATCCTTGGAAAAATCCCATTACTACCGTAGGCGTACCTGTTTTAGCAAAAGGTGATTTATTGCATCACAAATTTGCCGTTATTGATCAAAAGACAGTCATTACAGGTTCTCATAACTGGACAAAAGCAGCTAATAACAATAATGATGAGACACTTTTAGTAATTGAAAATCCTATTGTTGCTGCTCATTATCAGCGAGAATTTGACAGACTTTATACCAATTCTAGATTAGGTATTCCACCAAAAATTCAACAAAAAATCAAAGCACAATCAAAACAGTGCCATAAATAATTAAGTAATCACGCAAAATTAATTACAGTCATTGCGAGCGAAGCGTTCGCTCTTAGCGTTCCCGAAGGGTAGCAATCCTAGCCGCAATGCTCTTAATAAAGGGTTATAAAACTTCAATATCTTTATCATTAGAATAATTTATTTTTCTTTTTATAACAATGTTAATTAAATAACAATATTTCATCAATTAAATTGAGTATTATATAAATTTCAAAAAGAATGGTTTCAATCTTGATATTGATATTTCTGCTCTTTTGAAAGTAAAAACTTATCTAAATGCTGCGATAATTCAATTTTTATATAGAAATACAGTTTGATTTTTCAAAATATACGTAGGGTATGTTAGCGACAGCGTAACGCAACCTACGATACTTTATTTTGTTCAAAATTAAAATAGCAGCCCTATATGATTTGTGAAAATGCTTTTAATAAACGAACTACATAGACACAAAGTGAATACTTATTCTACACTGAAGCCGGGTCAAGCCTGTCTACAGAAGTCACCTAAACTCTGCTTAAGCAGACTGCTTGATTTGTTTGAGTCGTATAAAGACGACTTGTACTATTAGCTAAGGGTTTTAAACCAAGCGTGGTATATTGAAAAAATTGGGATGCTCCCTATACTTGGAATTTATTCACGTCTATTAAGACACAGTACTGAGACTAATGCAGGGTGGCGAAAATAAAGGTTTTTGATTGCGTGAATGCATGATTGTTAATTCCTCGGAAGTATTACTAGTTCTAGATAATAGCTCCAAAAGAATTTTGACAAAAACATATTAGATTGTCGAAAAAAATTCTCTAAAAAATTGAATTATAAGTAGCCTTTTAAATTGGTGTTGTCCAGAAAATGTAAGGATATAACAAATATTAAAATTCATTTGTTTCATATTTAACTACAAGGCTTGACATTAATTTATTGTAATGTCAGCCATTTATTTTCATCAGATAGATCATACTATGAAGCGAAGTTTCATAGCCTAGTTAAAATAGGATTATGTGCTAATGGCTGATTTGATTCTCTCCTCAAAGAGTACGCTGCTTTCAAAGAGAGCGGATATTTATACGGAGTCCAAATATGAACAAATATGCTGTGCTGTCACAGTCACAAATGAATAAAGTTTTTCTATTGACAAATTCAAAGAAAAACTTTCTAGATTTAACATCCAGAGGTATCAATGAATTTTATTTCTTTTAGCAAACAGCCAAATCCATATAAATTACTTAAACAAAGACCACAATGGCACGGAGAGAACATCATGGACACCAGTATTGAAAATGAAGATTTAACAATGCCAGATTCTTCATTAGACACAGGCATTTTCAGTCAATCAAATCGTGGTCGCGTGGCTATTTTTATTGATGGTTCCAGTCTATTTTATACAGCTTTACAACTAGGAATTGAAATTGACTATGCCAAATTACTTTATTGTTTAACAAAAGGTGCAAAACTATTGCGTGCATTTTTCTACACAGGTGTCGATCGCAATAATGAAAAACAACAAGGTTTTCTGTTATGGATGCGACGCAATGGTTATCGTGTAGTTACCAAAGAATTAGTCCAGTTTCCAGATGGTTCTAAAAAAGCCAATTTAGATGTAGAAATGGCAGTAGATATGATTAATTTAGTCCCCTATTACGATACTGCGGTTTTAGTGAGTGGGGATGGAGACTTGGCTTATGCTGTCAATGCGATCGCCTACAAAGGAGTACGAGTAGAAATTGTCAGTGTCCGCTCAATGACTAGTGATAGCTTAATTGATGTTGCTGACTGCTTCATTGATTTGGACACAATCAAACAACATATTCAAAAAGACCACAATTCTGCTTATAACTACCGACCTCTATCTAACACCAGCGTACAGTAAACAATTTCCTGATCAATTCATCCTCATCTATACTGGTAACTTGCCAGAGCAGTAGATATTTTGTGGAGTAAACTGCTCTTAATTTGTTACGTGCATTTTACTCGTCTTTAACTCAAATGGATATTTTAATTGTTGAGGATGAACCGGAAATTGCTCAGTTGATCCAACACTCTTTAGAAAAAGAAGGATTTGTCTGTCGTACTTGTCGCGATGGAAACACTGCTTTGCGGATGTTTCAAGAGCAAACACCAGACTTAATGATTTTGGATTTAATGATTCCTGGCTTAGATGGACTGGAAGTTTGTGCCAGAATTCGCCAAAAACCAGGATTAAAAGACCCATATATATTAATGCTGACAGCCAAAGGCGAGGAAATAGATCGAGTGATTGGCTTATCTACTGGCGCTGATGATTATATGGTTAAACCCTTTAGCCCTAGAGAGTTAGTTGCTAGAGTCCGCGCTCTTTTGCGACGTAGTCTGCGAGGCGTAGGTCAAAATCAAATTTATCGTACGCAACATTTTACAGTAGATGTAGAACAGCGTACCATCAGTCGCCAGATAGATTCTCAGCCACTAGAAATTTTGGAGCTAACAACTCTAGAATTTAATTTGTTGAGTACTTTTGTCAGCAGTCCTAGTCGAGTTTGGAACCGCACCCAGCTAATTGACAAGCTGTGGGGTGATAACTTTTATGGTGATGAACGAGTTGTAGATACTCATGTAGCGCGGTTGCGGAAAAAAATAGAACCAGATCCTGCTAACCCCACTTTTGTTAAAACTGTTGTAGGCGTAGGCTACAAATTTGAAGACCCTCATGTAATTTAAAGTTTTAACATGATTAACAAGGGTTCGCGATCGACAAAGTCTTTACCTTTGGGAACTCGCTTATTTTTCTCCCACTTGGTAGTGATGATTGTGGGGGTACTTACCCTTGTCATCATCAGCAAACTTTCTTCTCCACGTTTTTTTGTCTTGCACTTAGAGCAATTAGAAAGACGAGGTTACAGATTATTTAATATCCGCACAGAATTAGTTGACGGATTTGAAGGTGCTTGGAGACGCAGTACTGTCTGGTCAGTGATTGTCGGTGGAACAGCAGCAGGGGGATTAAGTTTCTGGGTTTCTAGGCGCATTATGCAAGGTTTGACTCAGATGGAAAAAGTCACTCAAGAGTTTGCTACAGGTAGACTGAATGCTCGATTACCAATGTCAGACATTCCAGAACTCAATAGATTGGGGATAAGTTTCAACCGCATGGCCGCAAGCTTAGAAGGAGTCGAAACGCGGCGACGGGAATTGATTGGAGATATGACTCACGAGTTGCGGACACCTCTGACGGTAGTACGCGGTTACTTAGAGGAACTAGCTGATGGGAGTATGGAACCCTCCCCAGAAATTTATGTACTCTTAGTCAGAGAAACTAAGCGTTTAGAGCGATTAGTAAATGATTTGCAAGAACTTTCTAAAGCAGAAGCAGGTTATTTGCCAATTCACATCAAACCTGTAAATATACGCCCCTTATTAGAATCATTAGTAACTAGATTTGCCGAGCAATTGCTCGAAGATGGGCCAGTTCTGCAACTAAAGTGTCCAGCCGAATTACCTCTTGTCTTGGCAGATATTGATCGCACAGAACAGGTGTTGGTAAATTTAGTTGGTAATGCAGTACGCTACACAAATCAAGGCACAATTACTATCCAGGCTTGGATTAATGACTCAAAACTCTGGATAGCAGTAATTGACACAGGTATGGGAATATCACCAGAAGATTTACCTCATATATTTGAACGCTTTTGGCGAGCTGACAAATCTCGCGATCGCCACTCTGGTGGTACTGGTATCGGTTTAACCATCTCCCACCGCTTAGTAGAACTACAAGGTGGCTACATGGAAGTAGAAAGTGAACTCGCAGTAGGAAGTACTTTTCGTTTTTGCCTACCTTTATCTGGAGGGATCAAGGAGCGGGGATAAGGGATAAGGGATTGGGGACAAAGCAGACAAGGGAGAAGGGGGACAATAAACACGCTCCCTTAACCTAAGCTTGCACTATTTTTAACTCAAGAGTTATTGAAAATGTTTTACTTTATCCACAAATCCGTGCGATCGCTGGATTAAAAAACGGTGAAATTATCGATATTTAGATGTATGCGACACTACAAGTTGTCCAACAATTGCTGCTGAGTAGATTCAGCGTTAGAGGTGGCATACATCTATACATCGTATAGTTACGGGATGTGAGGAGTACAAATGCTTGAGTCTATAGCTGTTGCTTGGTTATTATTATTTTTTGGTGATTTTCTTTCCACTTTTTGCTACCATGTACCAGAACATGTTTTTGGTAGCCTACATATACAAACCCATCACTCTGCAAAAAAGGACTTTCGCCACTACGCAATATTGACTGTTAATGTTTTAGTTCTTTTAGATGGTGTTTTAGGTGCTTTGCCATATTTCTTAGTAGCTATATTTTTATGGAGTTTATCTCCGATTGGTGTTATCTGTGGGCTGTTGTTTGGTCAGTTTCATGTATGGTGGAGACATACCAGTGTCATGAATTGGCAAACTCCTAAATTTGTGACTAGCTTATGCCAAGTTTTATTTATCACAACTCCCGAAGCACACTGGCAACATCATCAAAAAACTAACTTAAGCTACGGCGATATTTTCACATTTTTTGACCAACCTGCAAAAAGTTGGTTGCGTTGGCTGCGTTTACTGAGGCTACATTTCAAATATTCACGCATCTAAGTCCAGCGTTTGCGGAAATACTCTGCGTACCTCTGCGTTTAAGACCGCTACGATTTTACGCAAAGTTGTACTCAATTCAATACGCTTCAGTTAAAGGGTAAAGGTGTTTCTTTGTTATTTTACCCTTTAACTTTTTGCCCAGCAGCACCTTAGATAACGTTAATTAAATACAAGACATCGACACAAAACAGTCATAACTACTTCATATCCAATTGATAGTTTATAAATGATTACAGATAATTTAATTCTCAAATGAAGGACTATATATGTTGGATTGATCCATCTTTATGTCTGAATCTACAATTAGTTTTAACTAGAATTAATTGCTTGATAAGTGCCTTAATAATATTGATTTGAGAAAAATTTATGTTTGAAAATTCAAGTCGAAGTCTTGTAATACGAAATATTCATGTTGATTAAATATGTATATTATTTTTATAGCTGTATTTCTCGTGAGTTTACTGACTTTATCTGGTTGGGCTGCGATCGCCTACCTTTTTCCGAATAACCATTCTCATGATTCATATAAATGAACTATGCAAAAATAACTTTAGCTAATCTGTAAATTCCCTCTCGAATTTGTTGCTGTGTCAGTTCCGAGTAACCAAAAATAAATTCGCCTGTAACATTCCCTTTGAGATATTGGGATTGAGCGGATATCATCCCCACACCCAAGGACGCAGCACCCTCAATAATCTCCTCATCCGTAAGTTGCGTCTGTAGTTTCACCATTAAATGCAGCCCAGCCTTCTCGCCTAAAATTGTAACTCGTTCCCCAAAGCGATCGCTTAAGGCTTGCACTAAAACTTGACGACACAGATCATAGTGCTGACGCATTTTTCTGATATGTCTTTCTAAATGTCCTTCTTCAATAAAATCAGTTAAAACATACTGTTCTAGCAATGGTAAATGTCTATCACTCAACCACTTAGCACGGGCAAATATTGGTACTAAACTTTTGGGTAAGACCAAGTAACCAATCCGCAGTGAAGGAAACAGTACCTTGGAGAAAGTACCCATATACAGGACACAATCGCTTTTATCCAAGCCTTGCAAAGCTGGAATCGGTCTGTCACCATAGCGATATTCACTGTCATAATCATCCTCAATAATCATTGCTCCATGAGAATGCGCCCAAGCTAGTAACTCTAGTCGCCGAGACAAAGACAATATTGCTCCTGTGGGAAACTGGTGAGAAGGAGTTACATAAATAAGCTTAATGTTTTCACCCGTATAGTTACCTAAATCCCTAACTATCAAACCAGACTCATCCACAGGTACTGGTAGAAGCTTTGCACCTTGTGCTAAAAAAATACGACGTGCGCTCAGATAACCAGGATCTTCTAAAGCAACAACATCACCAGGATTGATTAACAAGCGCATCACCAAATATAAAGCTTGCTGAGTGCCATTGGTGATCATCACCTGCTCAGGTTCGCATTGCACTGCACGGGACTGGGACAAATAACGAGCGATCGCTTCCCTTAATCGTTCATATCCCAAGGCGTCTGTCGCATAATCTAGCCAATGAGAATGGGAGCGACAATGACGAGACAGTAATTTTCGCCATAGCTGCATTGGAAATAATTCAAAAGCAGGTCGCCCATAGCGGAAGTTAATCGGGGCTTGAGGTTCTGTATTTATAAACACATCATTTTCTATCAAACTGGCGGCATACTCAGACAGAGGGCTTTGACCAGAAGCAGACTTTTGGACTGACTCAATCGGGGCGGAATGCAACAGATCGTCCGGGAGTTGGGCGCAGACATATGTGCCAGAACCAACAATAGTTCTGATATAGCCTTCACTAAAGAGTTGCTCATAGCAATTAGTCACCGTAGTACGAGAAATACCCAAGGATTTTGAGAGCTTTCGCGTGGATGGAATACGCTGATTACGTAGCAGGCGTCCGTTGAGAATCGCTTTACGTATTTCCTCGTATAACTGTTGATGTAATGGCACATTTATATTACTGTCGAGTGCGATCGCTAAATCCATACTCTAGTTTTGTGTAACATCTAAGTGGACTGATATTACAACACAAAAGTGGCTCTTGTAGTAGACCACTTGCACAATTAAGCTGACAATATACCCTATTGAACAAGCTTTTGCTCATGAGTAATAATAGTGAAAATGTGTTGAGAGTGACGCAACGCACTAAAATCAGACGTGTTCCCCAACGTGGAGAGTATGAACGTCAAGTTATCTATGACATTTTAGATGAATGTTTGGTGTGCCATGTCGGGTTTGCTGTAGATGGTCAACCATTTGTGATTCCTACAGCTTATGGCAGGATAGGAGACAAACTTTACATTCATGGCTCTCCTGCAAGTAGAATGTTGCGATCGCTCCAAAATGCTATCGAAGTCTGCGTTACTGTCACGCTACTTGATGGATTAGTGCTGGCGCGATCTGCTTTTCACCACTCAATGAATTATAGATCAGTAGTAATATTTGGCACGGCAGCAGTTGTAGAAAGTCCTGAAGAAAAGCTAGCAGCACTATACGCCTTTACTGAACATGTCATATCGGGACGGTGGACAGAGGTGCGCCCGCCCAATCGCCAGGAACTACAAGGAACTTTAGTATTATCTCTGCCACTGGATGAAGCATCAGCAAAGGTACGGACAGGCCCACCGTTGGATGATGAGGCAGATTACAGTTTACCTGTATGGGCTGGTGTGTTGCCATTGCAACTGACAACAACAGTACCGATTCCAGATTCTCGTTTGCAGTCGGGTATTACTCTACCTGACTATGTGCATAAATATACTCGTACGCGTTGATTGCAGATGCATTGGAAATGGGTTTAACTAGCACTGTTCAAGCATATTTGCAAGTTTTATCTACTTCCTCCTGCTTCTTGTTGATAAAATTAGCTGGAGCTTATTGGATAAAAATCTGTGCTAGCAGCCTTACTGTACGGTAAAGAGAATTTGCGTTTAGAAACAGTCCCTGACCCTACTCCCCGAAAAGGAGAGGTGGTAATACAGGTGGGAGCAGCAACAACTTGTGGTACAGATTTAAAAGTGTGGCGTCGTGGTGGTCATGCTAAGATGCTCAAACCTCCTACTCTTTTTGGTCATGAGGCTGCTGGACAAATCGTGGCTATAGGTGAAGGTGTCACGGGTTGGCAAATAGGCGATCGCGTGGTTGCTAATAATTCGGCTCCTTGCATGAATTGCTTTTTTTGTCAACGCCAAGAGTATTCTTTGTGTCCAAATTTGACATGGAATAACGGTACTTTTGCCGAATATCTGAAAATTCCTGCCCCGATTGTAAAGCATAATTTATTGCCCATTCCCGAAAATTTATCCTATGAATTGGCAGCCATGACAGAACCTCTAGCTTGTGTACTGCATGGCGCAGCTCGTTCCAACGTCAAGAGTGGAGATAAAGTGGTAGTCTTGGGAGATGGGGCAATTGGGTTGATGTTTGTAGCCAAGTTGGCTCATGAAGTGGAAGTGGAAGTACTGCTATTCGGTGGTAATGACGACAGGCTAGAAATTGGTAAAAAACTCGGTGCAGCCCAGACGTTTAATTATCGACAATTACCAGACATCCCCACTTTAGTCAAAGAATTTACGGATGGCTGGGGTGCAGATGTAGTCATTGAAGCGACTGGTTTACCTAGTGTTTGGGAAACAGCGATCGCCTGCGCCCGTCCTGGTGCAACGGTGAATTTATTCGGCGGTTGTCCACGAGATACAACAATTACCGTCAACACAGAACAACTCCACTACAGTGAACTTACGCTCAAAGGAGTATTCCATAATACCCCTGAGTTTGTTAGAGCCGCTTTATCATTAATCGCTAGTCGTAGAATTCCCTTTGAGTTATTAATTAGTGAACAGCGTCCGTTACAGGATTTAGAAGCGGTATTTTGCGATATGCGATCGCGCAAAGTGATCAAAGTTGCCATGATTCCGTAGTTGTACTTATAAATAAATAAAGGCAGCAGGGGAAAACTAAAATTACCCTTTTTAATGAAGTAGGTTGGTATAAACAAATGCAAAAAAAACCCCTGCTGAAAGTTTTGATATTGCCTTTTTCTCTCGTTCCCTATATCTGCGGAGGAACATTTTTTGCTGACCAAGCCAAAGCTTTACCAGGACAATCAACAGAAGAAGTTGGCGCTTGGATACAAGCACACCCGACGCTGCGTCCCAATAGTAACGAGCGATTTTTTATACAGAAAAGTGATACAGCAGCCCAGCGATTCACTTTTCAAGCATCGGTGTTTGCTCCTGGTAAAGTAGAGTTTATTCAAGACCGCAGCCGCATTCGTAGCGAAAGGCTGAGTATGTATGATGCCATTAATGGCATGAGTTTTGAGCGCTTGCAAGAATCTTTACGAGTAGTATATGGCGTGGATATTTACCAAGATTTTAAACGCGCTCAAGTTGTGTATGAATATCCAACTCAAAGTACCGTTAATTCGGCTCGTTTTGCCAAAACTCCCATTCGGGAAGCCTTGCGGGGAGAATTACGTCTAGGCGATCGCTATGCATACTGGGTAGAAATTGCCCAACCCAAGAACGGAAAAGCTTTCACTGGTCAAATGACTGTTTTGCTCAAATTTGACTTAGATAAACTAAAAGCGCAATTGCAAAAAAGATAGTTTTTGGTCATTGGTCATTTGTCATTAGTTATTGGTGTTTCTTGTCTTCCCACACTCCAAGCACACCCCAAACTCCCCATTCTTCCTTGTCTCCCTTGTCCCCAATCCCCAATCCCCAATTAATGTAAATTTTGCCAGTTACCGGAAAAGATACTTTCAGTGGCGATCGCGATTCTCAATAAGTCTTCTTTCAGCAGAGGAGGCCAGTCAACCCCTGCTTTGCGTCCTGCTGCAAACAACATTTGAGTTTTGATAGTCAGTTCATACAAGGCGTAGGCGAGTTCTCGTTCAATAGTAGTAGCTTCTTTGAGACCTTCAAATACCACTTTTAACGCCAGCAAAGTAGAGGTAATCTGACCCGGAACTGGTGGTTTTCCCTGCTGCAAGCGGCTGAGTAGCGCATCCGGGTTTTCTTCAGAAGTGATTGTTTGATCTATGAGGAATTTGCAAGCAGTTTCGTAGTTCATAGCATTTCCGAGTCACCACATCAGTATTACCTACGGCTATTTAAACATTTTTTTACTTTTAACAATACACATATAGCTGTCAACCATTCATAAAGTCGGTATGCAACGAAATTGTCAAACTGTGCTAATTTCCCACCTCCACACTTCTCCATCTTTAGGATCGATAATCTCTGATACCTTGGTCATTCCACACTTTTCTAATACTCTAGCCGATGCGTTACGCTCTGCTAGTGTATGAGCGCAAACACAGTCAACTAGCTTTGATGCGAATGCAATCTCAATCAGCTGACGCGCCGCAGAAGTTGCAAAACCTCTGTCTTGATAACTTGGGGCGATGGAGTAGCCAATCTCAATCGTGCGCTGAGAATCAGGAATTGATTTAAAGCCTCCAAGCCCAACCAATGCATGATCAGGACGAAAGACAAACAGATACGGTAGCCACGGATGCCAAATTTGTGAGGCTTGCATCTGGTTGAGACTGTACTGAAGTACCCCCCTAAAAGGCAAGTATCCATCGACAACCTGAAACCCATAAGCAGTCTGGAAAGCATCTGAACCCTCAATTAGCTTTTGAATGTGTTCAACAGAGCAAGGAATAATTTCTACATCCATAGAAGCCAGTATTAATATGGGTATGATATGAGCGATCGCGGATTGCTGTAAGCATAAAATGACCAACCAAAGAAGTATCGAGTCATGACTATGGCGAAGCAGCAAGCTGAATCCAAACGCAAAGTACTTCTATATCCTGGTGAGGATAGTTATAGGACATTTTGCAAGTTAATTGCACTCCATCCAAAATCTCACAACAGGATTCATTCCTGTCTTTCATGCGGCTACACAACTCACCGAGATGTAGCAGCATCACTTGTGATACGGAACAGAGGTATCAACGCGCTGGGACGCAGCGTGGAAGAAAACGCTTGTAGAGACGGTCTGACGGAGACGGGAAACCGTCTAGTTAAGAGTCGAAGAAGCAAGAACAGTGGTGGAGAGGCACGGATTCATCCTGCCTCGTAACATCATTTGAGAATCCCTGCGGCTTTAGTCCAGGGAGTACGTCAATGTCTTCTCAATTTGGTATGGTAATAACGGCATAGATGAACTCTAAAATAAAAAATAACGCTGCGCCATTGGTAAAACAGTTGCAGGTTCACACGTTAGCAACTCCCCATCAGCCTTTACTTCATAGGTTTCTGCATCGACTTCAATATGTGGTAGTGCATCATTCAACTTCATATCCTGCTTACTTAACTGGCGTGTTCCTGACACTGCAACTGCTTGCTTTTGCAACTTCAATTGACTAGGAATCTCGTTTTCTAATGCTGTTTGCGACACGAAAGTTAAGGATGTCGCATGACGCGCGCCCGCAAAACTGCCAAACATCGGACGCATATGTACAGGTTGGGGTGTGGGAATACTAGCATTAGCATCTCCCATTTGCGCCCATGCGATCGCTCCACCTTTAATGACAATCTCTGGTTTCACGCCAAAAAATGCCGGACGCCACAAACATAAATCTGCCAATTTACCTTCTTCCACTGAACCCACATACTGAGAAATTCCATGGGTAATAGCTGGGTTTATAGTGTATTTAGCAACATAGCGCCTGGCTCGAAAATTATCAGCTAGAGTGTCTCTACCAAGGCTTCCTCGTTGCACTTTCATTTTGTGTGCAGTTTGCCAAGTACGAATTATTACTTCTCCGACTCTTCCCATTGCCTGAGAGTCAGAAGAGATCATGCTAAACGCCCCCAAATCGTGCAAAATGTCTTCAGCAGCGATGGTTTCGCGACGGATGCGTGACTCAGCAAATGCCACATCTTCAGCAATTCCTGGATCAAGGTGATGGCAAACCATCAACATATCTAAGTGTTCATCGAGGGTGTTAACAGTGTAAGGACGGGTGGGGTTGGTGGAGGATGGTAAAACATTTGCCTCACCACAGACTTTAATAATATCTGGTGCGTGTCCACCACCTGCGCCTTCGGTATGGTAAGTGTGGATGACACGATTTTTAAAAGCGGCGATGGTATCTTCTACAAATCCTGCTTCGTTGAGAGTGTCGGTGTGAATTGCTACTTGTACGTCGTACTCATCAGCAATATTTAGACAGGTATCAATAGTTGCTGGTGTAGTTCCCCAATCTTCGTGTAGTTTTAACCCCATTGCACCAGCTAAAATTTGTTCTACAAGTCCTTGGGGTTGACTGGTGTTGCCTTTCCCCAAAAATCCCAGGTTGACGGGGAAGGCATCGGCGGCTTGCAACATTCGGTAAATATTCCAAGGTCCAGGTGTGCAAGTAGTCGCATTTGTACCTGTAGCTGGTCCAGTACCACCCCCAATCATTGTAGTAATCCCGGATGCGATCGCCACTTCTATTTGTTGGGGACAAATAAAGTGGATGTGGGAATCAATACCGCCAGCCGTGAGAATCATTCCTTCACCAGCAACGGCTTCTGTACCAGGACCGATAATAATATCTATATCGTCCTGAATATAGGGATTACCAGCTTTACCCATTTTAAAGATTTTGCCATCTTTAATGCCGATATCAGCTTTGACGATACCCCACCAATCGAGAATCAAAGCATTGGTGATTACCATATCAACAGCACCATCGGCGTTGGATATGGGGGATTGTCCCATCCCATCGCGAATGACTTTACCACCGCCGAATTTTACTTCATCGCCGTAGGTGGTGAAGTCTTGTTCAACTTCGATAAACAATTCTGTATCGGCTAGGCGGATGCGATCGCCTACTGTCGGGCCATAAGTTTCCGCATAAGCGCGGCGATCCATTCTGTAACTCATCAATTATTCCTCTTAAAAATCTTCAAGCTTATCCCAGTCAGTAATTTGTGCTTGCTTGCGATTGCGAAACATCCGCTTTTTCAAATGAGGAAAATCAGCAATTTCCATTTCTCGACGTTCCCCACCCATAACATAAACTAAGTTTTCATCGAAGGGATTTTTAAGATGATGTCCTACAGAAGGGGTAGGGAAACCCATAAAATCACCCGTAGTAACCTCGAATTCAACACCATCAATTTCAGCGATACCCCGTCCAGAAAGAATATAGACAAATTCTTCCTCAAATTCGTGAGAGTGATAGATAAAAGATTCTTTTCCTGGAGGGATTTTAACTAAATGAAATCCTATTCTTTGCATCCCCACTTGTTCACTTAACGATACACCGCTAATTTCAGAATTAGGATTTAAAGGATGACAAACAGTTTGTTCCGGGAGTTGTTTAATTGCGTTTGCTTTGAGAAGACAGCGAGGTTTTTGATTATTATTCATAATGTCAAACCACAGAAGTGTAGAATAATTAAACTATACTAAAAATTGCTTATACCAATTTAATATGAAGCTGCATATTATTTTAACCCCTCCCAACCTCCTCTTGGTAAGGGGAGGTGCCGAAGGCGGTGGGGTTCTTTCTATGCATCTTCATATGGAAATGGTATTAGAGCTTTACTTTATTTAAATAACTAAAAGCTTTCTTATGCAGGGTGTTATAACTACTGTTATGAAAGTCCAGCTATTAGCCGTTTTTAGTATAAGAAAAAATAATTTTTAACTATCTAAATATCCGTTAATTTTGCCGTTGAATCCGTAGACTTGGCGTGTACCAGCAAAAGGAACTAGGGTGACTTCTTTTTCATCGCCTGGTTCAAATCTAACTGCTGTTCCGGCGGGAATATCGAGGCGCATTCCTCGCGCTTGTTCTCGATCAAAGTTTAAGGCGGCGTTGACTTCAAAAAAGTGGAAGTGGGAACCAACTTGGATGGGTCTGTCTCCTGTATTTGCCACTTGTAATTTTACAGTAGGACGCCCCGCGTTCAGTTCTATTTCGCCTTGTGGTGTAATAATTTCTCCAGGAATCATAGTATTGGTCTTTATAAAAATTTTACTTGAGGAATGTTTTTGATAACTTCTCATCTAAAGACTTTCTAAAAAATCCACAAATGGTTTGAAGGCTTGAGGACATTGGTTAGCAATTTCTTGGTAATCAACACTCATCCCCTCCTTTAGAATTGTTATTTCCCTTGACTGCAAAAAATTCTATACTAATACCTTGCTGGTATTTTTCTTCGATTAAACTTTTGAGTAATACTTCCATCGCTAGTTTATCGAATGGGATTATGCACAGTCACCAACTTTGTCCCATCAGGAAAAGTTGCTTCCACCTGCACTTCATGAATCATTTCTGGTACTCCTTCGATGACATCATCTCGCGTCAACAAGGTAGTACCATAACTCATCAACTCTGCAACTGTCCTACCATCTCTGGCACCTTCTAAAATTGCAGCAGAAATATAGGCTATAGCCTCTGGATAATTTAACTTCAAACCCCTGTCTTTACGTCTTTCTGCCAGTAAAGCAGCAGTAAAAATGAGTAATTTGTCTTTTTCCTGCGGCGTCAGTTGCATTTCCTCACTCTTCCTTTGTGTTCTACCCTAGCGTGTCTAGTGTGTCTTTGTAGTTTAAATCTGCCAAACTCTTGGCACACAGCTACCACGATTCAAAAAAGACATGCGTAATAACTGCCAAACACCGATAAACCAGTTTCTCACTTCACTAGTTGAAGATCCACGATATCTACACAAAAGTCCATGTTCTAATCGAGTCACACCTATTTGAGAGTGAGTGAGGGTGGGTTTCCATAGACTTCGTGCTTGACTTACTAATTCTGGTGATATTTCTGACCCAATGTAGACTAGACTACCGACAATTGGTTGCCCTGCCAAACCATGGGGACTGTGAAAAACTTCTTCGCTACCTGGTAAGCATTGTCGATCTATCCATAAAGGTTTGTCTTGCTCCCAAATTTCGGTGTGCGATCGCCACTCTCCTTGCAAAAATTTCTCTCCTCTAGCACTGCGACCAAATCTAGTAATTTCCCAGCCAATATAACTAGCTTTTGTAGCTAATTTTATACATAAATTCTGCTGATAGAATGCACCATCAAAAACAATTGTTTCTTGCGGCAACCACTCTAAACAAGCACCATCATCAACTTTGATCTCAATCACTTGTTTGGCAGTCATGCCGTTACTACGGTAGATTTTACCAGCAGTTGCAGTAGTAATTAATGCTTGAGAATGGGATTGGAGGTGGAAGTTATAGGAGAGGCGATCGCCTCCGACAACACCTCCAGCTGTATGTAAAATCACACTATGACAGACTTCTTGCCCTTCTGGATAAAAAGGACGTTGCACTTTTAGTGGTGCTTGATTTTGATTAAAAATCAATTGGGTTTGATTTTGGCGATGGGCATACACTAAGTTTATGTTTCCATGCCAAACATCCTTGCTTGGTGTTGTGGTTTGATCAGGTTTTTCATTCATTTTGGTGTACCCAGTTCATGATGGCTACAGTTAACAAGTCGATGAAGTAGACAGTTGAAAAAACTTGGTGGAGTTGCCAAAGCTATCTGCCACAGCTTATCTTGATCATAAAAAAGCGCTCTCATCTAGAGAGCGCTTTTTTATTGTTCAGAAAAAGCTAACTATCCATTTATTGCTAGAGGTATAGCATCAAGCGCAGCCAAGTCTAATGGGAAGTTGTGAGCATTACGTTCATGCATCACTTCTATACCCAGGTTGGCACGATTGAGTACATCTGCCCAGGTATTAACAGTACGACCCTGGGAGTCAAGAATTGATTGGTTAAAGTTGAACCCATTCAAATTAAACGCCATTGTACTGATACCCAAGGCCGTAAGCCAGATACAGACTACAGGCCAAGCACCCAAGAAGAAATGCAAGGAACGAGAGTTGTTGAAACTAGCATATTGCCAGATTAAGCGTCCGAAGTAACCGTGAGCAGCTACGATACTGTAGGTTTCCTGTTCTTGACCAAACTTGTATCCATAGTTTAAGGATTCGTTCTCTGTGGTTTCCCGTACCAAGGAGGAAGTCACCAAAGAACCATGCATAGCGCAAAATAGCGCACCACCAAACACCCCAGCGACACCAAGTTGATGGAAGGGGTGCATGAGGATATTATGCTCGGCTTGGAACACAAGCATGAAGTTAAATGTACCACTGATACCTAAAGGCATTCCGTCAGAGAAACTACCTTGTCCAATAGGATAAATTAAAAAGACCGAGGTAGCAGCAGCTACAGGAGCAGAATAAGCAACGCAAATCCAAGGACGCATACCCAAGCGATAGCTGAGTTCCCATTGTCGTCCCATCCAACAGAAGATACCGATGAGGAAATGGAAAACTATTAGTTCGTAGGGGCCACCATTGTAGAGCCATTCATCCATAGAAGATGCTTCCCAAATTGGGTAAAAGTGCAATCCAATGGCATTGGATGTGGGTACAATCGCACCAGTAATGATGTTATTGCCATATAACAAAGAACCAGAAACAGGTTCACGAATACCGTCTATATCGACAGGTGGTGCGGCAATGAAGGCAATAATAAAACAGATGGTTGCGGTTAATAATGTTGGAATCATTAATACGCCGAACCAGCCGACATAAAGTCTGTTCTCAGTGCTAGTAATCCATTGACAGAATCTATCCCACAGACTACCGCTTTCGCCTTTTGTTAAAGTTGTGGTCATGACTATTTTCTTTCAAAAATGAATGTAGACATTACAAACTTCCTCAATTTTATAAATTGAGAAATTTGCTGTTTTCACGGTTATTTGCGAAATTTTTCTCGCTAGTAGCTGAAATGTCTTGAATTAAGACTAAAATCTGCTTGAATAGCGGTTTAAATTTGGATTAATCAGAAATTACTAGTAACTAGCAATTTTGAGAAGACAAAACAGTGTATTATTTTTGAATGCAAATCGCCGTGATTTCCTCACACCATGAATTCACACTTACAATCTCTATTTAGTGAGACTGATAGATCAAAGGAGAAAATTTCCTTGGTCTTACGATCACGTTTTACATTAGTTTTTGATTTTTATCAATCTATTACTGTTAATTTTTATAAATGATTTTTCTTTAGCAAATATTTTTATTTTCAGTTTAAAATTTCTTAAAATAAATATTAGCAATGCTCTCTTTTCTGAGAAAACTATCTAAACAATAAAGTAAAAATTAACGTTTGAAAAATCTTTAAATTGAATCAAAATAGAGCGATCGCATCAAAAAAAAACGCAGCATATTCGTCCATACTTTTTCATTTTGGCTCTATTGGTCTGTTTAATTAATTTTGATGAGTCGTAGGTGTTCAGTTCCCCGACAGCTTTTGCTAAGTCGGGGATCTATAACCTCATACTATATTTATGTGATAACTACTTAGAAAAATTTGGTTCTGCAATTTCAGGCCAAGTCTCAAAATTTCGTCGTACCCAATCCATACCAACTTCGTTATTGAGCTTAATTTTTTGAGGTGTATTTGAATAAATTTTCAGCAAAATCTCTGTATCTTGTTCTACAACTACTTTGGCAAAGTTAAGAATACTCTTACTAAATATTTTAAATACCGGATGTTTGGGTTTCCCAAACATTAATACATAGGTGCGTGTCCGCGTTTCCGATTCTGGCACAAACAAATGGCATTGAGCAACTTTACCAATCGCAGTTTCTCCATGAAAAATGACCAAAGACGGAAAGTGATTTTCTAAATGCGCTTTGATTTCTTTTGCTATTAAAAACAATTCCGGCTTTTTGATTTTTTCAGCTACAGTTGTAGGTGCTGTTGGCATATCATAAAAAGCATGAGATTCATGACCATTGTCAATAAAATTACCAAAATTAACTTCTGTGATCCGAAATAAGGGACGATGGGTACCGTTTTGATGATTATAATCGTGCATATTTAACAGCATAGGAAGCAAATCCGTTTCTACGCTGGTGTCTGCTGTGTAACCGATAAAGTCATATTCAGCAGCAATTTTATTTAAAATCTCAGGGATTTTGGCTTTTGGTTCTTGTCCACCATAAGACCAGATAAAATCCCCTTGAATAATTAACTCTAACGGTTGCAATTGTGGTATTGTTTTTTTGTTTGAACCTGGCAAAATAGTACAACCTTCACTGTCAAATTCTAAGGCGTGAAACGGACACACTACTACGCTGCTATTATCGTTTTTTTGTTCACACCAACCTTCTGATAACATTGCTCCCATATGGGGACAGGCGTTTGGTAAGGCGTTAATTTTACCCGTCGTATCTTTCCACAAAACATAGTCTGAACCATACATAGAGAATTTTTTCGGCTTATTAATCTCCAACATGGATTTATGTGCCAGTAACCAGGGAGCGCCAGCTAGCATGGATTTCATGTTATTATCCTTTTTTATTAATTAATTTTTTAATTAGTATGATTTAGTATTGGCTATATTGTCAAGTCTTAATTAATTTTTTAATTAATTAACAATGTCAATGTATCAGGATAGGCTATAAAAACATGTTTGTGGAGAATTTTGATAGTAGTGGTTCGTTCAGCTAAGATGAGACGCTCGTCTAACACTAGTCGCCAAGTTAGAGATCCGGAGGCGACAAAAAAGCAAATTTTAGATGCAGCAGAAGCAGAATTTGCCAAGCACGGGCTGAGTGGAGCGCGAATAGAGGCGATCGCCAAAGGTGCAGGCGTAACAACAGCGATGATCCACTATTATTTTGAGAACAAAGAAGGATTGTATCAAACAGTCTTGCAACGTCCGGCAACGGAAATGCATGATATGCTTGAGCAACTCGATCTTGAAAAATTACCAGCCCCAGAAGCACTGAAGAGTTTAGTCAGAGTGGCGATCGCTTACGAAGCAACTCATCCTTTTCGAGGAATGCTTTGGTTTCAAGAAGCCAATCAAAATCAAGGCAAATATTTTAAATTAGGTAATTGGCAAAAAACCTTTGCCCATATTATCAAAGTATTAGAACGAGGTATGGCAGAAGGGGATTTTCGCCAACTAGATCCATTTCTAGTATGTTTACAAATTGCTGGTATCTGTACTTTTTACTTTAACGCTCATGAGAATATTAAACATCTCACCCCAGATGTTGATAGGCTGAGTTCAGAAATGATTGAAAAATATACTCAAGAAGCAATTAATTTGATTTTGGCAGGAGTTGGATGTTAGGGGATTGGGGATCGCAAGAGAGACAAAGGGGACAAGGGAGACAAGGGAGACAAGGGAGACAAGGGAGACAAGGGAGACAAGGGAGACGAGGGAGACAAGGGAGAGTGGGATGTGCTTGGAGTGTGGGAAGACAAGAAACACCAATAACTAATGACCAATGACAAATCACCTAATGACTAATGACTAATGACCAAAACCATCGTTGTCAAAATTGGTACTTCTAGTCTCACCCAGCCAGAAACTGGACAGTTAGCAATTTCTACCATTGCAACTTTAGCGGAAACTCTGTCGCACTTGCAAAGACAGGGTAATCGGGTGATTTTGGTTTCCTCTGGTGCTGTGGGAGTGGGTTGTGCGCGCTTGGGTTTAACACAAAGACCAAAAGCGATCGCCCTCAAACAAGCAGTAGCAGCAGTTGGACAAGGGCGGTTAATGCGTGTCTATGATGATTTATTTACCACCCTGCAACAGCCAATCGCTCAAGTATTGCTAACTCGTAGTGACTTGGTACAGCGCAGTCGCTATCTAAATGTCTACAACACCTTTAAAGAATTACTGGAACTAGGCGTAATTCCTGTGGTGAACGAAAATGACACGGTAGCAGTGGAGGAACTAAAGTTTGGTGACAATGATACTCTTTCTGCTTTAGTTGCTAGCTTGGTACATGCAGATTGGTTATTTTTGCTCACTGATGTAGATAGACTTTACTCTGCTGATCCTCGTTTTGTACCTGATGCCCAACCGATCGCACTAGTTAGTAGTATAAAAGAATTAGAAGAATTGCAGGTACAAACAGGCAATCAAGGTTCTCAATGGGGTACAGGTGGTATGGTGACGAAAATTTCCGCAGCTCGAATTGCTACTGCTGCTGGCGTTCGTACCGTAATTACCGAAGGTAAACGCTCCCCAAATATAGAAAAAATACTACAAGGTGAATTAATTGGGACTCATTTTGAACCCCACCTAGAACCAACATCTGCTCGTAAACGTTGGATCGCCTACGGTTTAGTTCCTAGTGGAAAGTTGTATCTAGACGAAGGAGCAGTAGTCGCAATTTCTCAGGCTGGGAAATCTTTGTTAGCTGCTGGTATTACAGCCTTAGCAGGTGAATTTGATACACAGGACGCTGTGCTGTTGTGCGATTCTAAAGGTAACGAAATCGCCAGAGGATTGGTAAATTATAGCAAAGCTGACCTACAAAAAATTTGTGGTCTTCATTCCAGTGAAATTCCAGGAATTTTAGGATATGAAGGTGCAGAAACTGTAGTCCATCGGGATAATTTAGTTCTGACTTGAAAATGGAAAAATAGAGCCTGCGATTGAAATCGCAGTCTCATAGTGAAAGTCTGCTTTAGCAGACTACATTTTGTTAGGCGATCGCAAAAATCATTTCGGCGAACCCAGAAACTGGGGTCAAGATTTTTATTGTTGGTTGTGGTATTTTCCCGTGTCACACCAAAATCTAAACTTAAATCTAATTTTAGAAAAGCTGTAATTAAGCTAGACAATTTTTATAATTAATACCACGATACTTAAGTTGCAAACATTGCTGAACCGTAGTACTTTTAACCTGATTAATGTTGTAAGGCGCTCCTCGGTAAAAACCTTTTTTTGTATTATCTAAAGTAGGTATTTGAGTAGCCTGAGAGTGATAACGAACGCCACGATAAGATAGATGCATTTTTGCCTCTTTAACTAGCGAATTTTGATTGGTTGCTATATAACTAATCAAGCTCTTCTGAGGCTTTTACGAAAAAATTTTATTAAATTATGTAAATTAATAGAGAATGAGATTTAATTAAGTCATTGCTCATTGGTCAGCAAGTTTCGTCTTAGTCTATCTAAAGCACTACAAGCGCTGAGGTGACGAATTAAAGATCGATTCCGCCTTCCACCCCAACGATATTCAAAACTTTCCACTTCGCCGTTTGGTTTTGCTAAACCGATGTAAACCAAACCGACTGGCTTAGTCTCAGTTCCACCAGTCGGACCAGCAATACCAGTAATACTTAGCCCCCAACTAGTTCCAAGACGCGATCGCACTCTCAAGGCCATTTGTTCTGCAACAATAGCACTGACTGCTCCAAATTTTTCTAAATCTGTGGTGTTGACACCCAGAAAATTGACTTTAGCAGAGTTATCGTAAGAAATTACCCCACCCCAGAAATAATCAGAACTACCAGAAACTTCCGTCAGCATCTGTCCTAATCCACCGCCAGTGCAGGATTCTGCCACTGAGAGAGTTTCTCTTCTACTACGTAATAACTCACCAACCACCGAAGCCAGCGTATCATCATCAGCACCGTAATAATCCAGCCCTGCAATATCTTGAATTTGCTTTTGTACAGGCGCAATCAATTCCTGTGCTTCAGCTTCCGAAGTAGCTTTTGCTGAAACCCTTAGCTTGACTTCTCCCTTGCTAGCATAAGGCGCTACCGTGGGATTAGTTAAATTAAGATAAGCAGCTACTTTTTCAGCTAAAGCAGATTCAGGAATTCCCCAAAACTTCAACATTTGACTGTAAATAATTTCCTGACCCCAACCAAGGTTTCGCAAATAGGGTACTGCGGTTTCTTCCCACATCTGTTGCATCTCACTTGGTACACCAGGAAAAGTAAAAATCGTTAATCCGAGTTGAGGTTGCCAGATAATACCTGGTGCTGTACCCGTATAATTAGGCAAAATATCTGCTCCCTTGGGTATTAAAGCTTGCTTACGATTACTTGGTGACATTTGCCGACCGCGTTGAGCGTATTTGCGGGTAATATCTTCGATAATCTCCGGGCGTTCTACCAAGGGAGTGCCAAAAAAATCAGCAATAGTTTCACAGGTCAAATCATCTGGTGTAGGGCCAAGACCACCTGTAAAAATTAATATCTCTGCTCTTTGACTAGCTATTTTAATAACATCCTTGAGCCTTTGGGGATTATCCCCGACGACTGTTTGATAGTAGTGAGGAATCCCTAATTTTGCTAATTGAATTGCTAAATATTGAGCATTGCTGTTAAGGATATTTCCCAATAGCATTTCAGTACCAACACAAATAATTTCTGCACTCATAAAAATCAGCAAGTAGGCTCAAGAGAATAGACTTTTAAAGGTATAGAGAGTTTGACCACCGTTTGTAAGCAAAAAGTGGTGAAGAAGCAGATTCTTAAAAAAACCAACCGTATGAATGTAAACCCTTACCCAACAAATTCACGCCCAAATAACAAATCCAGACAACGACAAAACCACTAGCAGCTAGAATAGCTGGCCGACGTCCTTGCCAACCACGAGTGATACGAGCGTGGAGGTATGCTGCAAATACTAACCAGGTAATTAGCGCCCAAGTTTCTTTTGGGTCCCAACTCCAGTAAGAACCCCAGGCTTCGTTAGCCCAAACTGCACCAGCAATAATACCAATTGTTAAGAGAGGAAATCCGAGTCCAATGATCCGATAGCTAATATTATCTAGAGTTTCAGCAAGGCTAAGGCGTTGGGGAGAAAGGGGTTGAGAATTTTGAATATCAGATGTTGGATTTTGGATTGTAGGTACTAGTACGGTATCTAATACGGCGGTTTTACCATTGTTGGTAGATTCATAATGGGCAACACCATTACCATTATTCTCTGCAACAATTGCTTGTGATTGAGAAACTAATTCACCTGCTTTTTGTAAGCGGTAATTCTTGCTGCGATAGCCACCAGTACCGACAGAACTACCTTGGAGTTGGATATCTTGGCCACGAGTGACAACAAGAAAAGCGATCGCCAAAAGTGAACCAACCATCAAAGCAGAGTAACTCAACATCATGACGCTAACGTGCATCATCAACCAATTTGATTTCAATGCAGGTACTAAAGGTTCAGCTACTTGCATTTCGGATGGTAGTGTCAGGGTAGCAAAAGCGGTAATACTCATGGCGACAGGGGCGGTAGCAACTCCCACCAAACGACTGCGACTGTTGTTTTCTGCAATCAGATGGATAGTAGTGATCCCCCAAGCAAGGAAAAACAAAGATTCATATAAATTGCTCAGAGGAAAATAACCAGCCTCTAGCCATCGCGCTCCTAACATTGTTGCAATACACAAATTTGCGATCGCCATCCCTGCTGTTCCTAATGCTGGCAAGTACGGCAAGTTGGGAAAAGCCGCCCCACTCCAATAAATCAACATTGTGGCAAACAGAACAGCAAAGGAAGTATTATCTAACCAACTTTGAAGTTGAAGCAAATTCATAAAATGTTTTCCCCTGTGGATTCTTAGAGGTATGGATTCTCACAGTATTGATCCTAGCTGTTTTGGGGTAGTTAGTAATTAGTCATTTGTCATTTGTCATTGGGGATTCTCCAGAGGAGACGCTACGCGTAGACGCGCAAGCAGCTTCTCACAGAGTACGGGGATTGGGCATTGGGCAACAAGTTCTTACATTTTGAATTTTGAATTGATATGTCTCCCTGATCCCCGATCCCTATTTTCCACTTTCCTGACTAGACGAAGAACCTATATTTCCAGCTTTTTTAAGTGCTAGAAAAATGTCGTAGCGATTACTACGACTATCATCAATAGCAGATGTGATACCGATTGAGCGTGTTGCATTTAATAATATTTTTTGATTTGGTAGTAAAGTCGGTAGGGGAAAGTTTTGAGTTGCGCGTTCTACATCTAAGAAAAACTGACCATTGGTAGGATTCGGTTGTGAAGGTACTGTTTGTTGAAATAATGAAGTGTTAGCTAGGGTATTGTTGAGTTTGGGAATAATTTTATCGCTAACAGGAGCGCCAAGTGCTAGGAAAGCAACATCTCCGTCTAGCCAACCGTGGCTAGCGGTTAAAGTTCCTAGAGGTCCAATCCAGTTGACAACGGGTTTACCTGCTACTGTTGTCTGCTGAATCTGGAATTGGTATTGAGTTTTCATAACTTCATCAAGTTTTGTCAGAGATGTTTGCGCGCGGGTGCGATCGCTTGCTTGCACCATGAATACTAAAGAGGCACGGAAGTTATCTGATAAAGTATCCTTGGGACGATTGGGAATAACTGAAACTGAAAATTCATCACCCATCCAACTCAATAAATCTTGCTCAAAATCAAGATTAGTCAAAGATTTTACACCTGCTTTGAGCTGTTCTGGTGAAATAGGCGAGAGAGGATTCCCTTGGGATGTGGAAACGTAGTCTGTCCACAATTGCTGTAAGTTACCGCCAGAAAGCATCATCAATGTTTCGGGTGGTACGAGGCTTGGCATCTTTCCAGCTTTGTTTTCTACTTTGAGTGTGCGTTGACTGTTGGGATTAAGCCAGGAAATGCCTTTAATACGTATTCCTTGTGACTCTAAGGAAATGCTTCCAGCTAAACCTTGGTTATTTTGTAACTGTGCTAGAACTTGAGCAGGTAAATGACGATTACCAGATGCAGCAGCTATTTTCGCCGAGACAGGTATATTTACATAGAACTGAGCAAAGGCTTGAGTAGTAGCAATTTTAGGAAAATTATCCGTAAACCCCGCAGTTGTAGCGAGGGCAGTTTTATTTTTATATGCTTGAATCGCACGTTCTGTGGTTTTAGGATTATCAGTGATCACCAAGAAATGCTGATCTATCACTGCTGCTGATAAATTTTCTCCTGATGGTAAGTTAGTTTCTTTGATGGGAATTCCTTCATAGGTACGATTAATCCATTTATCTGCTTTTGGATTTCTTGGTTGTGCCAAAATATTTTTTGCTTTTTCAGGATTTTTAATTGGTAGCACTACCACCGTAGACTTTTGATTAATGGTAGTATTACTATCGCTTGCTACAGGTTTAGATGTAGATTTAATAGTTTCTGGGTTAAGAATTGCAATTGTAACTTGTTCGCCAACCCAAGGACTAATATCTTTTTGAAAGTCGTAACCATTATTAGTCAGAAAGCGATCGCGCAACTGTACTAAATTCTTATCTAGCTCGGTTTGAGTTTCTTTTGTCCCAAACTCTCTTAGTTTCTGCCATTGAGTGCGATCGGTCGTCAGAGAAACTGTAAACAGCGCATCTTGGGGAATTATATTTGCACCTACTGGTAAATTTCTAGACCATGATTGTCCCTGGGTTAACAACCAATACGCCGCAATACCTCCACCAATTAATATCCCAGCAGATGAGAGTGTGAGTACCAGAGATGGTTTCTTTTTCTTCATCGAAACAGATACAACGGGCAGCGTCATTGAAACAAATACCTCATTATAGGGAACTCTCTACTTGCTTGTTGGCAAAGTAAACCAAAAGGTTTCCTGATCTTTGAAAATGGCAATTACATTGTTTATTACTATAGACAGTTCAATATACTTCGGTAATAAGTTACCATTTTTTTCCAAAATTGCAATTTCTGGATGAACTATAACAATCGAGTTTTGTTTCTGAACTTATTATTGAAGCTAGGGAACTTTAGTTTTGAGGCTCTTATTAATAAGAAAATATTATTTTTGATACTTCTAAAAACTGGAATTATAAGGAAAAATTAAGTATATTTTTGTAATAAAATCAGTCTATGAAGTTACAGAAATAGCATATATTAGCTAAGTACATCTGATTATTTTGAGTAAGTTGATGAGAATAAACATAGCTACGTTACGAAAAGTAAACATGTACCAAATTCTTGCCCATGACCAATGACATAGACGCGCCTTCTTCGGCTTCTCGTAGAATATGACAAATGACGACTTATTTAGAGTTTTTTAGGTTGCGATCGCTGGATAAACCAAACTGTACAAAAAATAGTTTGCAGTGCGGTTTACCCTACCAGACCAACCTAAATTTTGCAAAGATTTCTCTAATTGAAGTGGTTCATGGAAAATCTTTACAACACGATAAGTTCGCCCATCATTTAACTTTCTCTCTGAATATCCTTGTTGATGCAAAGTTGCATGATTACGGGCTGTTGATTCCTGGTTAAGCAAGCTGTCTACAAAAAAAACACGACCATTAGGTTTCAGCGCCTCCTTAACCATTTGCCAGAAAGCTACGAATCTCTCCATCGGGACATGTGATAGCCAAAATCCGAAGAATATAAAATCAAACTGTTGAGTGGGAAACCAGTCAAACAAGTCAGCAACAATATACTCTACAAAGGCGGAACCAACACGTTGCTGATTCAACGCGATAACTTCAAAAGAAGCATCCACCGCAGTCAAATGTGTCCCAAAAGATACCAAGTGTTGAGTCCATAACCCAGTCCCGCAAGCTAGTTCTAAGATATCGCCCGATGGTGCAGCATTTTGAAGAGCTGCTTCTACTTCTGCAACTTCAGAAAACCACTGTTGACGATGCTTTTCACCGCGATCATAGCGTCCCTGACGCAAAAACCACTCATCGTATTGTGAGGCACGTTGACGGTAGTATTCGATTTGCTCTGCCAAAATGTCAGCGTTCATTAACTAACAAACCTTTTGTCTCCTGCTCTTTGTCTTTTGGCAATAGCTGAGTTAATCCCAAGTATTTTGTTAAATAGGGTGAGAATACTTCGTAAATTAAAGTTAACGGCTGTCCATGATGCCAAAACAAGTAATGACGACCCCAAAATGGTCCTTCCTCATTAAAGCCAGACTGTAACGCATCTGAGTAACCGTAGTATATTCCTTGGATATCCCGATACAATTCTGTGCGGAGACGGGCTAAACTTGCCCAAATAGGTAATGAACGATTTTGTAAGTATTCATCTACATGAGAAGCTTCCCACCATGAAGTAGCATACGCTAGCCTCTGCCCAGAAGCAGTGCGTAGCCATACTTGGCGTCGCAGTCGTGGTCCTGGTACAGCTTTAATTAAATCAGGAGCGCTATCTAAATCCATGCCAACCAATGACATGTCAATGACATCCACTTCTGTTGGTTCACTTGTGAGCAATTGTAAGTGTCTAGTTGGGGAGCCGTCACCTAAAAGCAACAATTGCCAGGCTGGTGCTAGTTGAGCATGTGCCAAACCTTGTTGAATAACTTCCTCCCCACCTTGCCATATTGGAGTAAGACGGTGCCACCCCGTTGGCAATGTTAAGTTGTTTGTCGGTGTAAAAGTAGCAGTCAATGTTCTTTACAAAACTTCACCTCTTTCTATGTAAGCACAAAAAACCTTATTGCCCAAGAGGATGTCGGGGAAATAAAGGATTAGTTAGTTAAAACGAGCGCGGCAGGACTCGAACCTGCGGCCGATTGCTTAGAAGGCAATTGCTCTATCCACTGAGCTACGCGCCCATGTTAAAAAAGGCTTTAGGTAAAGCCAGCGTGTTCATTGTATATGTCTTGTTGTCATAATGCAAGCCTTTTTATTTGCTGCTATAAAAGAAGGCAATTTCTTTTTCTTTGAGAGGTGCAAAGCCAGCATCTACTAGCTTTTGGTTGAGTTCATCTTGGGGGATGTGTTTGGCTCCGATCCTGACTATGCGCGATCGCATGGTATTACTAACACCACTACGCTGTCTGTTTGCCTCTAATCCCATGACTTGATGATAAAGTTTCAGCTTGGCGGGTGGAATGGAAGTACCGTCAAAATCAATTCCTTGGGCGATCGCCTCATCAACAGCATCAGCACCCTTGCTCGTTGGCTGAACTTCGTTGGTTTCGGTAGTCATGACTATATCACTTTATCGTTACACTTGGATTTTACCAAGTATTAGGACACTCAGTAATAGCTACTTTTTCCAGACTCCTGATTTTTGAAAAAGCTTGTTCCCAAGCAGGTTTAATGCAGAAGAATCAACAAAAACTAGATAATAATATCTAAGGTATTGCCGTATATTTTCGTATACGCTTGTATATATAAAATTTTTGGTTTAATCTCTAACCAAAGGTATAGTCAATCTAATTTAAAATTGACTATTCGGAATTTTGGAAGTTAGTTCTAATTTCTAAATTCCGAATACCGAAATTCACAATTGTTTTGGTCATAGGTGGTGCAATGTCTGACCCTCATACTCCTCAAAAAAAAGACCGTACCCTAGAAAAAGCTCTGACCAATAAAATTATTGATGATTATTTTGAAAACTCAGAAAGCTGGCTAAGAGCAATTTTGCGGATGTGCATCTTCTCTTTGGCTCATCTTGATGGACAACCTGTGTTTATGGTGGAATGTCCTAATCAAGCCGTAGCCAAGCGATTGAGCCGTAAAACCTATCCTTTTCGAGGCATGGTATATTATTTAACAGATGACTTCAATGCTAGTGATCGCTCCTTGTTTTGTTATCAAGAAAACAAAGAAGGATCATGGCGCTGCTTTGACACCAGCATTAATGCTTGGACTGACTTGAAGGCAAAAACCAGAAGACAGGAAGCAGAAGGGTAGATAGTGGTTAGTAGTTAGTGGTTATTTTAATCCCCAATCCCCGTTACCCCTTATCCCCTTTCCTCAATCCCCTATCCCCAACTTCTCACCTCTGTGGGCGTGTCACCAAACCACCAACAAACGCCCCCAAAATTGTGCCAGTCCATAATCCTGTAGTACTACCTTGCCAGATCGCGCCTGGTGTTACCCAAGCATTACACGCCTGCTTGAAACCCCAGCCTTGATTTTGACATTTTTGGCTATGAAGACTTAAGCTGACTTGCCCTCCAATATAACCACTCAAAAAGCCCGATAGTAAAGCAAAAAAGGTGCAAATTAGAATTCGGTTTTTAGCCATTCTTTAATTTTTTATTAACAGCGCAAGACTTTGCGCTCGTACAGTAGTTCATTGTGATTTCAATAAATCTTATCAGACTAAGCAATTAAGTCCGCAAGAAGCCCGCAAGTAAACTGCGGGCTAATAGCGCAAGTCTAATAGAAGTAGACTGAATAATTAAGCAGATTTTTCAGTTTTTTGGCTGAACCAAAGTTTTGATTCAATCGCAGGCGGATTTTTTGAACATTTGGGATGCTCCCATTTAAGCTGCGATCGCACTCAAATTTAACTGAGAATAGGAGAATACAAGCCCTCAATACGTTCACAAAATCCTGATACATCAACCTGTATTTCTCATACCAGCAGCAATACCGTTAATTGTCAATAGTGCGCCGCGTAGCAATTCGCCTTTACTATATCGTGAGTGAATCACTCCAGATGTGGATATATTCTTAGACTGGCGTAAGCGCTTCAGGAGGGAAACCTGAATAAAGCCCAAGGGTACAATTGTACCATTGCGTAACTGTACTGATCGCTGTAAGACAGGATCACCATCTAAAAGTCTTTGGTGTTCAGTAATATTTAATACTAATTCCCGTGTGAGATAGTATTCGCTGGCTATTTGTTCAAATAATTTCTCGAAACGAGGCTTATCTTGTGGATCAGATAACTCTTCGACATAACGCTGCGCCATTTGCAAGTCTACTTTTGCCAAAGTCATTTCTGCTTTGGAAATCACCATTTTAAAGAAGGGCCATTTCATATAGAAATAGCGTAGTAATTGCAAGTTTTCTTCTGGTTCTTCGTTTAAGAACTCTTGTAAAGCTGTACCAATACCGTACCACGAAGGAAGCAAGAACCGCGTTTGCGTCCAGCTAAATACCCAAGGAATCGCCCGCAGACTGCTTAAGTCTTTTTTACCAGAAGGACGACGGGCTGGACGAGAACTAATTTGGAGGAGGCTAATTTCTTCTATGGGTGTAACTTGGTGGAAGAAGTCGATAAAATCTGGTTGTTCGTAGATCAGCGAACGATAATGAGTGCGCGATCGCACTGCTAATTCTTCCATAATTTCGTTCCAAGGTTCAATATCATCAAACCCTGTTTTCAGCAAGCTGGCTTGAATTACAGCAGTTGTAACAGTTTCCAAATTGTACAGCGCTAAATCACGTAAGGAATATTTAGAAGCTAATACTTCCCCTTGTTCGGTAATTTTGATGCGTCCATTGATACTATGACCAGGCTGTGCCAAAATCGCCTCGTAAGCTGGGCCACCTCCACGTCCGACAGAACCGCCACGTCCGTGGAAAATCCGCAAATTCACACCATGATTTTCAGCTATTTGCTGTAGTGATTTTTGGGCTTTATGAATCTCCCAGTTGCTACTTAAAAAGCCAGAGTCTTTGTTGCTGTCAGAATACCCCAGCATGACTTCTTGGAGGTTAGGAGTCAGGGGAGATGAGGAAACATTTTCTCGATCTGTAATCCCCTGTCCCCGATCCTTTTGAATTTCGGCGTAACCACCTGCTAATAAGGCACGATATAAAGGTAGTTCAAATAGTTGTTGCATGACACTGCGGGAGCGTTGCAAATCTTCTACAGTTTCAAATAGAGGAACTACTTGAATCGTACCTACTGCTGTTCCAGGATCGTAAAGTCCTGCTTCTTTAGCAAATAGCAAGACTTCTAGGACGTCGCTAACTTGGCGACACATACTAATGATGTAGGTTTTGCAGATATCATTACCAAACTCACGTTGGAGCGATCGCACTATCCGTAGAGTTTCGATAATATCGTTGGTTTTTGGTGAAAATGGTAATTCAGCAGGAATCAATGGACGGCGAGTTTGCAATTCTCCGACTAACCAAGTTACTTTTTCTTCCTCTGTAAGTTCGTTGTAAGAACACTTTAAAATCTCAAAGTATTCTAAAATGTCATTTAAAGCATCCGAATGACGGGTTGATTCTTGTCGGATATCTAAACAAGTCAAGTTGAAACCAAAAATTTCTACTTGGCAAATCAGATTTTCTAGTTCCTGACAGTTGAGTCCTGTTTCTGCTAAGTTGCGTTCAATTAGACGTAGTTCAGCTAAAAAATCTTCTCCAGAACGATAAATAGGAACTTCGGTTTTGGGTGTCTCTCTTGTGTATAAAGCTAAGTTGCGATCGCGTGTATTTTCCAGTCGCTTCAGCAAGTAGGACATTTTCAAGCGATAGGGTTCTTGGCGATAACGCAGTGCTAATTCGTCGTAAACTTCACTTAACTGGGACTGGTCTATTTCTAATGATTCCAGTAAATCTGGTAAGACATCACTCCAGTGCAGCGACACACTCAATAAATTAATTAGTCGTTTTACTGACTGAATATATCTTTCTAAAACAATTGTGCGCTGATAACAAGCAGTCTCCCAGGTAATTTCTGGAGTGACTGAGGGGTTCCCATCTCTGTCTGCACCTACCCAAGAACCAAACTTGCAAAAGTTCTTGCTTGGCGGTTCTAGCCAGGGAAAAGTATTAGCCAAAGTATATTTGAAGCGTTTGTAAAGTTGGGGAATCGCATCAAATAAGACTTCTTGGAAGTAGTGCAGAGCATAATCTACTTCATCAAGTACAGAGGGTTTAAACTGGTGTAATTCATCAGTACGCCACCAGAGGCGAATTTCTTGGATTAACTGTTCTCGCAGTTCTGCTACTTCCCAAGCATAATCAGGGTTTCCCACACGTTTTTCTGCAAGATCAAGTTGTTGCAGCAAATTTACCACTCGTCGCTGTTTATCGCGGATGGTATGACGAACAATTTCTGTGGGGTGAGCAGTGAACACTAATTGCACATCCAATTGGGCAATTAGGCGTTGAATTTGTTGTGGTGGTACGTTTAGCTGGTATAACAGGGGAAATAGAGTAGCGAAAGTGTCTTTACTTTTCTTACTTGAATTGGCTTGCCAACTCTTGCTTAACAATTCTGTCCCCAATCCACTGTTGAGACAATTTTCTGAAGCGTCAGAATTTGGAGAGGGAATTGCGTTTGGTATTTCCTGAGTCCCTGGTTCACTTACCGCCTCATAGCGAGTCATCTGCTGCCGTTGTTCGTAGTCCTGCTCTATGATATTGATCAGCTGGAAGTACAATGCAAAGGCACGAGTCGCTCGGATAGCTTCGTTAATATTTAACTGCTCAATTAATTTAAAGACAGAGGAGGCTTGATCAAGAGTTGCTTGTCCTTCTGGTGAACACAAATCACGTAATTGACGCAAAAGATCTACCATTTTTTGGCCACATTCTTGCCGGAGTACGGACTCCCACAATTCTTCTACTATTTGTAGCCGATGGCGCAAAAATAAATCAGAGGCGGGGTAGATATTCACTTCCTGGGCGTAAAAGTATAAAAGAGAACTCATATGTTGTGTTCTAGTAAAGCCAATTACTTTTTATGATTTCAGGTTTTGCTCTTGACCGTCATGGAATTTGCCACAATAATTTTGAGAAAAACTAGTATAATATTTAACGCTAATTTTCTGGATTTGGTTCTGGAAAGTCCAGTATGGGAAGGCGATCGCCACGAAATAATTCTTCACTTGCTTCCCCAAGAGCTTGTAATGTTTCTGAGGTAGCTTTCTCTGCTAATAACAACATCATGACTGATGCTGTACCCATTTGCAAAAGCAAAGATTGGGGAATAGTGAATAAACCCAAATTAAGTCCTGAATCGGCTGAAGATTGTGAATTATTAGCTTGCATAGGTAATTCTCGTGCTTTGGAGGAAATCAATATCAGGTAGCAAAATAAAACAAAGCTCTGATTTGAGGATTTTAAATCATGAATCTTTAAATATTTGCCATTTTGCAAATTAATCAAGTTAACAAAAGTGTTAAAACTTCTTGGTGGATAATTCTATGGTTCTAGTTTACAAGTGATTAGGGGATTGGGGATCCGGGTCAGGGATCGGGAATTGAAGAAAAGGGATCAGGGATTGGGAAAATCAATAGGAAGAGATTCCCTTATGTCTCCCATGTCTCCCTTTCCCCA
>NZ_JCACKS010000101.1:110335-217032 GCF_059505505.1 Pelatocladus sp.
ATCACCTTTCCCCAATCACCTTTCCCCAATCACCTTTCCCCAATCACCTTTCCCCAATCACCTTTCCCCTTTTCCATGAAAATAGCGTTACCAGTTAGTCAAAAGTCCTTAATACAGTGGGTAAGCCAAGCAACAGGAATCAGTTCTTTGGGCGTGAAAGTCCGGTTGCGGGGAAATGACTTACACATTCTTTGTGAAAGTCCAGAATGTCCTCAACGTTGGCGTACTCTTTTGGATTTGCTGCACGCACTCCAACATACAGACTTGGATGCTCTAACTAAAAATGACCAACCCTCAATATACCAAGTTTTCGTCTACGGTCGGAAGAAGGGGGAAAACCAACCGCAGTGGTGTCATCAGGTTTTCTTAAATCAGTTGGATCGACACTTAAAAGAGGTAGAACAAGCCTTAATTGCAGATACGAAAAAATCCAATCGCACGGGTGAGGCGCTAATTCTTTCTAATGAAAGTTTGGCACGTCAAGGCAACCCAGAGGCGATCGCTCGCTATTTGAGCGAAACTCTCAGTAGTTTTGGGATTGGGGTAGAAGTCAAAGCTAGAAAGCAACAAGTTACTCTCGAAAATCCCATCAATCAAAACCGATTACTGATTTACTGTCAGTCTAGCTATACTCCCGATCCTTCATTAATTGCGGAACCAGTAGCTCAGAAGTTACGTAGTCTCAAACTATCTGGTTATCAAGATGCTGTGATCGCCACACAAGTTGATGGTGAAATAGATTTTGACTGGATGCTGCGAGTAGATTTGACGCCTCCAGAAATCATGTTGAAAGAATGGGCGCGTTGGGGAGATGTCCAGGCGATCGCCTGGATTTTAAATGAAAAGCTGTCTGATCTGACAATCAAAGTCACAGCAAATCTCAAAGAATCGACGCTACATCTATTTTGCAGTCCTGCTAACTCCAAGGCAACTAACCAAATTCCAGATAAATCTCAGTGCTTAGATGCAATTCTGACTCAACTTCAAGCCCTTGCGCCCCAAGGAATTCTCGCCGCTACAGTTTATGGACACAAAACAACTGATCACGAACCCGCTTGGATTGATTGGCAATCTTTACCTGCAACAGAACACCCAGATTTAGCAGTATCCGGGTTAGAATTAGCTTCAGCTGGCGATGAACCTGCTATTATTTTTTTACTTGAGCGTTTGCTCAACCCTGACTTAGATATTCGCCTCAAAACAGGTGGAACTCGTGTCCTGTTGTTACGTAAAGGCGATTTATTACACATTATGTGCGAAGCACTTGTGTGTCCATCACGTAAACGAGTAGCAAATAAGGTTACTGATTTTGTTAAGCAGTTAAATATAGTAGGAATTGCAGGTGTACGAGTATATGGCCGTCGATCTGGTAACAAGGAACCTTTCTGGAACTACGGCGTCGATTTTACAAATCGTGAACGCTTAGTACCAGAGGCTACTCCAGAATTTGCTGCTACTGCTGCTTATGTTGGTGAGCTTTTAACAAGTGAGGCTAACGAGTCTTTGCTACGTCCCGATTTAACCAGCCAAGATATACAAAGTCTTTTTGCAGAAGTGTCTCAAGACTGGGGTGCAAGAATTAAAAGGTGGCTTTTAGCAACACAGCTATTTGCTGAAAAAGAACAATCGCAAGAGCAACAAGCAGAAGACAATGGCTGGCGAGTAGCTTTAGTTTGGGGTTTGCTTGGGTTTTTGCTAACTCTCCAATCAGACTGGGTTTTAGGTTACATCACTTCTCGTTTAATTCTCGAAACACCAAAAATTGCTAGTACTCCACCCAAGTTATCTTCTGCTGAAGATGAAACTCAGAAGTTGCAAAGAACAGTCTTTTTTACTAGTACATCGTCTGCTTCTGGAAATGAAGTATTTAACGCTTCTGGATTCACTCAACAAGAACATGAATCTATTACTAGGGGAAAAGCAACTGCAACTGCTATTTTATTGGCAGCGCGATCGCAAATGCCAAGTTTCAACGTTCGCCAATTAGATGAACAACTAGCACTCTACAAACAGCGTGTTGCTAAAAATGGTAAACCACCAGATGTATTGATTATTGGTTCCTCTCGTGCTTTAAGGGGAGTAGATCCCACCACACTTTCTAAAACTTTGGCAACTCAGGGTTACTCAAATATCGATGTGTTTAATTTTGGGATTAATGGAGCGACAGCTCAAGTTGTAGATTTTACCCTGCGTCGAGTGCTAAAAGGATCAGAACTGCCAAAAATGATCATTTGGGCTGATGGTGCGCGTGCTTTTAATAATGGTAGAGAGGATCTTACCTTTAATGCGATCGCAGCATCCCCCGGTTATCAACAAGTATTGCAAAAAGCCTCAGCAAACAAAGATTCAAACAATTCACCAATGACTCCTGGATCTGTCAAACCGGAGCAAAGCTTTAAAACCACAACTCATACAGATAATAATTATCAAGCATTAGATGAATTGTTAAACCAAGCTCTAGCAAATATTTCTACAACCTATCACCAGCGTGGTCAACTCAAGAGTTTATTGAATAAAACACTGAAGTCTTTATCCTTAGTGAAAGATAATTCTGCAATTCATTCAAAAACATCAACAGAACCAGAACAGGATGCTTTTGAGCAAGCTGTTGATTTTGATGGATTTTTATCAGTACCTATCCGTTTTGACCCAGCTATATACTATCAAAAACACCCCAAAGTCAGTGGGAGCTATGACAATGACTATAAATCTTTCCAATTAGTGGGTGAGCAAGACGCCGCACTACAAGAAATATTGAAATTTTGTGCATCAAAAAAAATTATAATAGTGTTTGTTAATATGCCTTTGAGTGCAGAATATCTTGATTCAGTACGCAAAAATTATGAACAAGAATTTCAGCAATACATGTTACATTTAGCTGAAAATTCCAATTTAATTTATCGGGATTTGAGTTTAATCTGGCCTGAAGCCAATGAAAATTTTTCTGACCCCAGCCATCTGAATCTTTATGGTGCAGAAAAAGTCTCCAGAAAACTTGCGATTGATCCCATGATTCCTTGGCCGACAAAATAGTTTATTTGGTTAATGGTTAGTGGTTAGTGGTTGCATTGGAGATTAAATGAACTTTATATCAATTTTATACGCAATATTTCTACTAAGTGTGCTTTTGATTTATTGGTTATTAGCACAACAGAAATTAAGGATATGGGTGCTATTGATTGCGAGTCTTGCTTTTTATGCATCTTTGCAAATTCAATATATCCCGCTTTTACTAGCACTAACTTATTGTAATTTCCGTATAGGAATAGCACTAGATCCGTATAATTCATCTAATCCCAATTCTTCCAATGTTCAAGAGTTTAATGAAGAGTTGCAGTTGTCTCAGGCTGATTGGAATAGTCAACGTTTAAAACTATTAGTATTGGGTATAAGTATAAATATTTTATTACTTTTGGGTTTTAAATATATTCCACCTTTATATAATTTTATTTATCATCCTGCCACAAGTTTAAGAATTGAATCTTTGAAATTCATTGCACCTTTAGGAATTTCATTTTTCACATTTGAGTGTATTTCCTATTTAGTTGATGTTTACCGTGGAGCGCCTGCTAGTAAAGAATTTATTCAATTTGCATCATACAAATTATTCTTTGCAAAATTAATTTCTGGCCCTATTACTCGCTTCCATCACGTCGCCCATCAATTTCATCAATTACACTTTCCTTCCAGCAATATTCTGACAGAAGGTGTTTGGTTAATTGCTCAAGGAACATTCAAAAAAGCTATTCTGGCTGATCATTTGGGAATTTATGTAGATTTATGTTTCGGTAATTTGCAACGGGCTGGTAGTAATGATTTATGGTTAGCAATATTTGCCTACGGTTTTCAGTTGTATTTAGATTTTAGTGGTTATGTAGATATTGCCCGTGGGACTGCTTTACTATTTGGTTTGGTTATACCAGAAAATTTTGACTTTCCCTATTTCAGCACTAGTATTGCTGATTTTTGGCGGCGCTGGCACATAACACTGGGAGATTGGTTACGTAATTATATTTATTTTCCTTTAGGTGGTTCTCGTCGGAGTTTAAATCGCACCTGCTTAAATTTAATGATTGTAATGTTAATTGCAGGTATTTGGCATGGTGCAGCATTAGGCTTTGTAATTTGGGGTGCATTTCATGGATTAGCTTTAGTTATACACAGACTCACTGATACCCTTAGCGATCACTTTGAATATTTGGAACATTTTTGGCACAATCCTTTGGGTACGCTGATAGCTTGGCTATTCACACAATTTATGGTTTTTACTTCTTGGATTTGGTTTCGCCTACCAAATCTCCAAGATTCTTCTTTTGTCTTTAAACACCTTTGGGGTTATCCTGCTGATACTCAATTTACTCAAAAAGTCTATGTAGAAGCCCTCAATATTAGTCAGTATCAATTAGCAATAATTTTGGGCGTGATTGCTAGCTGTATGACAGTAGTTTATTTCTTCAATCGTCAATTAAAATTACAGTTCAATTGGCCTGTCAAACTCTTGTTCGTGCTTCCTTGTTTCTACGCTGTCTGGATACTTGCTCCAGAAGGAAGTTTGCCATATATTTACTTTGATTTTTAATATCAAATTTCTATTTGATTTTTGAAAAACCCAGTACACTTTACTATTGCTTTTTACCCGTTAGAGTTATTTGTTGAACTTTAAGTTTACATAAATACATGAATTTAATAAACTAAATATTACGCAGTGTAAAGATATAAAAATTAACAAAAATGAGTGTATAAACGCTTGTAATAAATAAATTTTTGTGTAAAGTTTATTAATACAGGCAACGTTAATGTTTGTCTGAATACATTCTTCCAAAAATTCATTCATCGCACTTATAAGAGCAAATGACTACAACATTACAAAGACGCACAAGCGGCAACGCGTGGGAGCGTTTCTGTGAGTGGGTAACAAGCACCGAAAACCGCCTTTATGTAGGTTGGTTTGGTGTGTTGATGATCCCAACTCTGTTGGCTGCAACCACCTGCTTTATCATCGCTTTCATCGCTGCACCTCCAGTAGACATCGATGGTATCCGTGAGCCTGTAGCAGGTTCCTTAATTTACGGCAACAACATCATCTCTGGTGCAGTAGTACCTTCTTCTAATGCGATCGGTTTGCACTTCTACCCCATCTGGGAAGCAGCTTCCTTAGATGAGTGGTTGTACAACGGTGGTCCTTACCAATTGGTAATTTTCCACTTCCTCATCGGTGTATTCTGCTACATGGGACGTGAGTGGGAACTTTCCTACCGCTTAGGAATGCGTCCTTGGATCGCAGTAGCATACTCTGCACCAGTAGCAGCAGCAAGCGCAGTATTCTTGATTTACCCCTTGGGTCAAGGTTCCTTCTCTGATGGTATGCCCTTGGGTATCTCTGGTACATTCAACTTCATGTTGGTATTCCAAGCAGAACACAACATCTTAATGCACCCCTTCCACCAATTAGGTGTAGCAGGTGTATTCGGTGGAAGTTTATTCAGTGCAATGCACGGTTCTCTGGTTACATCTTCCTTGGTTCGTGAAACAACCGAAACCGAATCTCAGAACTACGGTTACAAATTCGGTCAAGAAGAAGAAACCTACAACATCGTTGCAGCACACGGTTACTTCGGTCGCTTGATCTTCCAATACGCTTCCTTCAACAACTCTCGTAGCTTGCACTTCTTCTTAGCTGCTTGGCCTGTAGTGGGAATCTGGTTCACCGCACTGGGAATCAGCACCATGGCGTTCAACCTGAATGGTTTCAACTTCAACCAATCAGTGATTGACTCACAAGGTCGCGTCATCAATACTTGGGCAGACATCATCAACCGCGCTAACTTGGGTATGGAAGTCATGCACGAGCGCAACGCTCACAACTTCCCTCTCGACTTGGCTGCTGCTGAATCTGCGACCGTTGCAATCAGCGCTCCTGCGATCAACGGTTAATCATTAAATAACTGAGGTGTGGTAAATCGGGCCTCTACGAAAATAAAAAAGCGCTTACTTAAAGTAGGCGCTTTTTTATGTTTGAATTAAGTTTCGTAGTAAGCAATGCGCGTGCTTAAAAAAAGGACTGTAAGCGCAGCATTCCCGCAGGCTAGTCCTTACTACAAGCTTGATTGACAGGTAATAGGCTTCAAAAGCGTCAGAGTTAATCAAGTGATTATTGATATTTTATTCAAAATATCTGTCTATGAAAATCTATTTTTAATTAACAGAATTAACAGAAATAACTATAGACTTTTTGCAAAATCTATTTTCTTATATTTATCTACCGCTACCGCGATCGTCATTTTCAAACTTCATAAGATGCCCTCGAATTATCTGTTAATTCCTTCTACAAAAAGCAGTCAGATTAACAGGAGTAGTTGAGCATCATTTGGCATTTTGGCAGAAGTCAGTAGCAAGCGGAGGATTAAACCTTTGTATTGCTAAGGGATTGGGAGTATGGGAAATTCCTGTGATGGCTAACTTAGGGAACTCCAAAAAATAAATTATTCAACTCCTTCCCCCGTTTCCCCCGTTGTTCCTAGGGTGTTGACTTTGATGGAATTTCCTCATTTTTTGTTCATGTAATTTTTGTGTCCCTGCGATCGCAAAAGCTATGTTACATAGGCTTTTGCCCAAATAAATACCACATATTTTGCATAAATTTTGACCCTCTAAAAAGGTACAAAGTCAACACCCTTAGCTAGACAGTAGTTTCTCACCTTTGAGCATCCGCGATGCTGCTTCTAATAAGGCTTCTTCCAGATAAGGTTTGGTGAAATAACCACTTGCTCCCAAGCTAATAGCCATTTGTCGATGCTTGTCTGCACCCCGTGAGGTGAGCATAGCTATGGGTAAATGATTAAGATTTGAGTCTTTTTGAATGCGAGAAAGTAATTCTAGACCATCGCAGCGAGGCATTTCAATGTCACAGAACACGAGATCGCAAGGTAAACCGGAACGCAATTTATCCCAGGCTTCTTGTCCATCACGTGCTTGTTCTACCCGATAACCCGCTTTGTTAAAGGTTAAAGAAAGCAACTCTCTAACTGTAATTGAGTCATCGACAATCAGCACTGTTGGATCAATTTTAGTTACAGACGTATCTGGCTGATTTTGAGTTGATTTTTGACTCAAAATACCAACTGTGCTTTGTTTAGAAGCCCGTCCCTGGAAGATATCAATAATTTCTAGTACATCAGCGATCGGCATAATTCGACCATCACCTAAGACAGTAGCACCAGCTACGCCAACTGGTTTGGGGGCGGGTCCTTCAAATTGCTTAATCACAATTTCTTGTTCACTCAGCACTTGGTCAACCTGTAAGGCAACTAGTGTATTTGCCGATCGCACTACAACCACGGAAATCATATCATCGTCTCGGTTCCCGCCGTAGACGTTACCTCGACTAAGTAGCCGATTGAAAGTTAAAAGTTCTTTTAAAGGTTTGAATGGCAGCATTCTATCCCGCCAAGGAATGAGTTTTTCACCTGCGCCGCCCGCTTGGATATTTTTTACAGGTACGTCTAGGGTATCTTCTACGCCATCCATCGGAAAAGCTATTCTAGCTTTATCAGAAACACAGAAAAGCGCTTTGCAAATACTGAGTGTTAATGGTAAACGAATCGTAAAGCTGGTACCTTTGCCAATAGCAGAATCAACAGAAACTCCCCCTCGGATTTCACTTATTTTTGTATAAACTACGTCTAAACCGACACCACGACCTGCTAAGTCATCAGCTTGGTCTTTGGTACTAAAACCTGGTCGGAACAGTAGATCATAAACCTCTATCGGGGGCATAGTTTTGGCTTGGGTGGGAGTAATCAAACCAACTTTGATTGCTTTTGCTTTTACCGCATCCGAGTTAATTCCAGCACCGTCATCACTGACAGAAATTATGGTTTGATTACCTTGATGGAAAGCACAAACAGTAATGGTTCCCACAGGAGATTTTCCTTGAGAGCGTCTTTGTTCTGGCGTTTCGATACCGTGAGCGATCGCATTGTTAAGCAAATGTGTCAGTGGTGTTTTGAGATGTTCCAAAATCATTTTGTCAATCAAGGTATCTCGACCTTGAATCACCAACTCTACTTGCTTGCCATACTTAATAGAGTTGTCGCGCACACCTCGCGGTAATAAATCGGTAGCCTGGGAAAAAGGCTCCATTCGCGCTCTTGTCAGTCCTTCTTGCAGTTGGCCTGTAACTTGTCGGAATTGTCGTGCTACACGTTCGCTTTCTTCGGTGACAAAATCAATGTCACTTGCAGACTCACGCACCCGCACGATCAGTTCAATCATTTCTTGGGACAAAGTATGGAAGGGTGTGAAGCGATCCATTTCCAGTTCACTAAAACCCCTATCTGTATCTGATGTGCCGAAATTGCTATTTTTGCGACTAGCTAACAAAGATGCTTCTAGTAGCGATCGCTCATACAATTCCTGCATTCTTGTTCCCACATCCGAGAGATACTGTACCTGATGCAGTAGGTTATCTAATGACTGGCGTAAACGTTCCTGATCCTGCTCTAGAGTATTACGGTTGACTACCAACTCCCCAACTAAATTACTCAAATCATCCAGATGTTTAACAGGTACTTTCATTAATTGCTCAAATCTGGAAGTAGTATTCCAACCAGAGTTACGTCCACCTGTTAAATTGACTGTACTAAGTGTTCCCGCTCCCCCTACCATCCCTTCTAATTCTTTAAATTCATTCTCAATTTCTGGGGATAAAATCGGGTTGCTTGCATCTTTTTTAGAAAATCGTGGCGTAGATTGCTCTGCTACTACCGCATCTTCATTTTCCTCCAAAGTCAGAATTTCTTCTAAGGCAGCAAATTCAAGATCTGGAATTGCGGAAGTATAAGCCTTTAGTGGTGCTTCTTCGTTGAGTAATTCACCTAACTCTGTAAATGCATTTTCTGCAAAAGCATCACTTTCTAGTTCTGTTTCTACAATTTCTGAGGTTTCCTCAATCAAATTCGCAATTTTTATCTCATTCTCGTAGCTTGAATCTTGTAAATTTAATTCAGTATCTGTTATTTCCAATTGGAAATTATGTTGTTCATATTCCGGCTGTAATTCTTCTTTTTGCAAATTTGACAGTAATATATTTTCACTCCAATCTAGGTTAAAATATTCTGCTATTACCTCTTGATTCCCAGCAATTAGTTTATCTAGAAAATCAATTTCTGAATCTGCCTGTGTTTGAGATGCAATCATATCTGCAAAATTTATATCTGCTACATCTGTTGTAAATAATGCATCATCATCAGAGTTAGGTTGAAAAGCAAAAGGATTATTTTTACTATCAACTTGCAACTCATGAGAGTCTGGTACTGGCAAATCATTAAATAAAACTTCTAGAGTTTCGTTGCTATTTTCTTCTATTCTGAGCGCATCTAACCAGTTAAGTTCTTGTTCAGTGATTGGTTGATGTAAATCGAAAGCTTGTATTTCTGTGGAAAAATGAGTAAATTCGGGAGTGAATTCTAGAGCTTCTGGTTGTTGTGAAATATTACGAAGATTTCGAGGAGACAATGCTTCATCAACAGGAGATGTAATTGTAGAGTCATGTCCTGTTAATTCAGCAAAGAAATCATCGTTAGTATCCGTAGAGAGGATTAAGTCTTGGGGAAAACTTAAATCTAAATCTTCTAACTCAAAATCTTTAACTGACTCTGATTTTTGCTGTTGGCGATCGCTAAAAATATCATCATCAGCAGCAGCAGCAAACAAAATTTCTTCTAATGCTTTAGCAGCATCTTCTTCCGCAGAAAATTCTAATTCTCCTAGTCCCGATATTTCTGTCTGTGTCGATGAAACTAAATCATCTGTAGTAGATGAAAACTCTGTGTTTGTGACACTAAGCTGATCAAATAAATCATCATATTCTGATCCATTAATGCCAATAGTCGGACTATGATCTTGCTGTTCTTCATCAAACAGACTATCTATCGTCGAATTTTCTTCTATTAACTGAGTAATTTCCTGTATTGAAGTTGGATTCTCAGATTCTGCAAATAAATCATCAGAATTACTTTGTAATTGCTGATATGTTTTTATTTCATCTGTCTCGTTCTTAGATTGTAATTGTTGAGATTTTATCTTTTCATTTATTGGAGATTTTAATGACGAGTCTAAACTCTCTTCTTCTAAAAACTCATCACCAAAAAGTTGTACAAGAGTTAACTCTTCTTTAAAATTAATTATTTGTCTATCTGGAATACCGATATTGCCTTCTACAGACAATAACTCTGCTAAATCGTTGATAGTATCTCTTGGATCGCTGATCTCAACCTCAATTTGATTCTTTGTGCTATCTTGTTCACTAATTTCTTCTTCAATATCCCATGTTTCGTTAAAGTCAGAGGTGTCACTTTCAAATAATTGAGCAAGAGTATTTAACTCTGCTAATCCGACTTCTGGGCCGTTAATTTCTAAATTTTGAAGCTCTAAATCTTCGTTTTCATCATCTAGATGAAATTGATTAGAGACTCCAGATAAACTAATAATAGTGTTTTCTAATTCTAATTCCTGGGATTGATATTGATTTATCAGGTCAGCAACATTATCTGTATGTCCATGAAGTTGCTCAGATAAATCTGAAAGGTTGGTGATTCTATCTGCTTGTGCAAATTCTATTAATTCTGTTTGTGTTGTTAATTCAACTAAATTATTTATATTACTATCCAATTGTTCAGATAAATCTAAAAGATTGGTGATTCTATCTGCTTGTGCAAATTCGATTGAATCTGATGGAGTGATTAATTCAGTAATATTATTTATACTTGATGTATTATTATCAGCAGTTGTGTTCTCAACAGGTATAGTGAGTAAAGTTTCCTCTAATGCTGTTGATGGCGCTACTTCTATGTCAGCTTCTTCCTTAGTAACATCATTTGTGATGTCTAATAGTTCTATTTGAGGTGGAAGTAATGCTTCTAGTTGCTGACTAATAGTGATTTCAGCTTCTCTACCTGCAAGAACTAATTCTAGAGCTTGCTTGATCTCTGTAATAACGATTTTTGCTAATGTTAAATAGCTATTTTCTTGATTGGCGATCGCTTGACTAGCGGCTTGACACAAATTGCACCAAGATGCACAATCTAATTGTTTACCAAGTTCGACTAATTGCCTACAGCATTCTTGCAAACTTTGGCGCGTTTCAGGTGTTGCTGGTTGCTTAAATAGCTGCAACATTTCCCGGAGATTTTGCAATACCAGGTTTTGGCGTTGTTGCCAGCGATCTGTATCGGCAAGTGGTAATCCTGTAGCTCCTTGTTTGACCAGCAAATCCAGATGTTCATTTAACCACCCAAACACAGGTTCCGCTTCTGACATGATATGGTCGGCAATTTCTTCTGTCAGACCAAACGGCCCGGTTAAATTCTCTAAGAGTGCTTTGAGGGTATCAGATACACCCAAAAATAAAGATTCAAGCTTTTGATCAACCTTAACAGGACATTCTTTTAAGACTTTAAAACAGTCTTCTAGGCGGTGAGCAGTATGCTGAATACTACTCAGACCAAGCATCGCCGCCCCTCCTTTGATCGAGTGAGCCGCCCGAAAAACTTCATTCAGCATTTCTGGGTCTTTAATAGTACTTTGCAGATTCAGCAACCCCTGCTCAATTGTGGTCAGGTGTTCTTTGGCTTCTTCAATAAAGTAACCGAGAATGCGCTGTTGTTGTTCTGGAAGCATAGTCAAGGTTCAAGGGTTAAGGGTCAATGGTCAAGAGTCAACGGTCAAGGGTCAAGAGTCAATGGCTAAAAACTTTTGGATTATGGACTATGAACTATGGACTATGAACTATGGACTATGAACTAATTATCTCGTTTCTGAGGTTTCTACCCGGAACCTTTCTACGGAGGCGATTAAGTCACCGGAGACGCCTACTAAGTTTTGTAGTGCGCCGGAAACTCGCTGAGCTTCTTGTGATGTTTCTTGGGCTGTGAGTTCGACTGATTGCATCACCTGAGCTACAGCGCGGGAAGTTTCTGTCTGTTCGACAGTGTCGGAAGTAATTGAGCGCACAAGAATATCAATACGATTTGCTACTTGAATAATATTTTCTAGCGATCGCTTGGCTTCTTCTGCTAATTTTGTACCTTGAATTACCTGCTGAGTACCTTCTTCCATCGCTGTCATCACTGAACCTGTTTCACTCTGGATTTGCATGACTATTTGTTCAATTTCTTTGAGAGATTTGGCTGATTTATCAGCTAATTGGCGTACCTCATCCGCAACGATCGCAAAACCACGTCCCGATTCCCCTGCTCTTGCTGCTTCAATACTGGCGTTAAGAGCTAGTAAATTGGTTCTGGAAGCAATTTGAGAAATCAACGCCACAATTTTGGAAATTTCTTGTGATGATTCTGCTAGTCGCTTGACTTTGCGGGTGGTTTCAGCGACGGTTTCGCGAATTTCTAAAATCCCTGCTACGGTATTTTCTACTGCTTCCCCTCCTTTGAGAGCGATCGCACTGGCTTCACGAGCAACTGTTTCTGCTTCCCGTGCTGCTTCTGCTACGCGTTGGATAGAATCAGTCATTACTTGCACGGAATTGAGTGTGACTGCTAACTCTTCAGCTTGGCGTAAAGCATCGCTAGATAAGGCTCTGGCAAATGTTTCCGAGTTAGTTGCACCTTTGGTTACTTCCCGTGCTGCGACTTTCACCTGTTGGACAATATCTCGTAGGTTTTGAATTGTTAAGTTAAAAGCATCAGCAACTGCTCCCAATACGTCAGCTGTCACTTCGGCTTGGACAGTCAAATCTCCCCTCGCGGCTCCTTCTACGTCGTCTAATAGACGAATTACTTGCCGTTGCAAGTTTTCTTTGGCTTCTTCCTGTTCTTGGGCTTTGCGTGTGGCTTCATTATTGGTAATAAAAATTACCCGTATCATTTCATTGAAGCCAGCAGCTAACTTGCCTAACTCATCTTCTGAGTAGACTGTGGCTTGGGCATTGAGATTGCCTTTTTGCACTGCATCAAATTGGTTTTGCAAATCTTTGGTCGTGCGCCGGATTTGCCTGAGAGTGAGATTGCCCATAATACCAGTGATAGCAAAACTTACAATTCCTGCTGCTAATGCCATTGCCCAGCCAGTATTACGTACAGACTCCCGTTGTTGGGGCGGAGAAACTGTCGTAGCAGTGAAACTAACTAAAGCTACAACTACTGCTGAAGTTACACCGACACAGCTAGCAACAATCCATTGCTTTTTGCCTAGTGTGGCATTTTCTAGAGGTGCGAGAATTCCTTGTTCAACGCTGACTTGAGCTTTGATGTTGTTAACGTCTGTTTGAGAAAAGACTGGGACTGCTTCTTGGGAACCGGTGATACTAAACAATTCATCATCGCGATCGCCTTCTGTGGAGTTATCCACATTTTCATTTCCTTGTTCAGTACTCCCAGAATTTTCCACAGGTTGACTGAAACTCTTGCTGTTTGATGTGAGTGAACCAGAATTTAGTTGCGAGTCACCGAAACCATAATTAGTGACAAAATCAAACTCTGCCTGAATATTTCCCAAATCATCAAATTCACCAAAGTCATCTAAAAACTCAATGTTGCTACCTTGAGAAATCTTGCTATTTAGTTGACTGTTGAGCTGTTCTTGTTCATTTTCAGAAAATGATTCGGAACCAAAAGCTGATTCAAAGGCCTCTAAATCAAAACTGTCATCATCAAAGTTGTGATTTTGCTTCGTCTGGGAATTGGAGTTTAGTTGGTTGTCTTCAATAGTCAAATTACTTTTTAAGTATTTACTGCTATATTCCACACGATTAATTTCTGTTGTTTCAATGTCCGTTTCTAGTTTTTTAACCAGTAAAGTTTCATCCTCGGAATAAACTTTTTTCATGTTCTGCAAACTATCATCACTAGTTTTTGGTGAGATTTGCTCCGCAGAATCGTGTTCTTGACTATCAAAATTTGGATTATTTGGACTAGGAGTGAAAGTAATTTTTGCCAACTCTGAACCACTAATATTTGGCTTATTTACCACCAAATTATGATGATCAGTAATTGGATTATTTGTTTCTAAGTAGCTATTAATTTCGGTTTTTTCTGTAGACGATGAAAGGTCATCCTGTAAAAAATCAGGTAATTCTAATTCTGCTTTTTCCCAGATATTCGCTTGTGAAGTTAGCTCTAATTCTTGTTGAGATGAGGTAAATGGATTATCGTTGAGAGTTTCTGAGTAATCTGTTTTTGGAGCAGGTTCACTAATATCGATAGGTGTATGAAATGGATTTTCCGCCAAGGAAAGCTCTTGTATCTCTTCTGCTGTCTTCTCATGATTAGCGATCGCATTCAACTCAAAGCAATTACTATTTAAACCCTCTAAATTTTCTAAATTTTCTAAGTCTTCTAATATTTCTAACTCTTGTTCTGCTGGCTTTTCTTTGTCAAACACAGAAGCATCTTGTGCAGATTGCTGGAATTTGTTATCATCATCAGTGAAATTATCTAATGCCTGTTGATATTGATTGATATGCTCCAGTCCTGTTTCCGCAAAAACAGTTACTTCTGGGTCTTCAGTTAGTTCCAACACTTTTTGATATTCTACTTTTGCCACATCATACTGCTGTAAAACATAGTAGATGTGACCCCGTAACAAATGGGTATTAGGGTCATTTGGTAGATTTTGCACCACCTCGTCGATGAGGATGGCTGCTTGTTGGTAGTCTTGTTGCGCGTAGGCTGTTAAAGCCTGTTGGTATATCTGCGCGTTATCATCTATACTCGCTGCCATTTCTTAATCTCCCTGTTTCATCCTGCCCAACGCGCACTGTGTAAAATTGCCGTTTGATCTAGTAGTCGCAAACACTGTTTGTTTTGAGTATCTAATAACCACTCTCCTCGCAAAAAGGGAATCATTATATCCGGTACATTTGTTGGTGTCAAAAGATGCTGTACATCTAACCAATCCATACCGCCAATTTCTTCTACTGCTAAACCTACAATTGTGTCTTGTTCTTCTATGGCAATCACCGGAATTTCGGCGCGATCCGTATTTAATACTGTTGCTTCCCCTAGAAATTGACCCAAATCAGCCACCCAGATAACTCGACCTCGTAAATTTAGAGTACCCAAAAGTAAAGGAGAAGCATTAGGGATTGGGGTGATTCGATCAGGACTCAGTTCGATGACTTCCCGAATACCAGTTGCTGGTAGTGCAAACTCCTGATGCGAAGGAATAAGAAACCGCAAATGTAACTCACCTTCAGGACTTTCTACTTGTAATTCAGGACGAAAGTGATCTTGTCCATCACCTCCTAAAAAGTCCGGTTTATTAACCATGTTCTGCTGATCCTTATCCTCGCAATAGTTGTTTGACTGTTCCCACCAACTCAGTTGGTTGAAATGGTTTGGCTATGTAGGCGTCTGCACCTTGTTTCATCCCCCAATAACGATCAAATTCTTCCCCTTTGGAAGAACACATCACCACAGGGACATTTTGGGTTTTGGGATCGGACTTTAAGCGGCGACAAACTTCGTAGCCATTCATTCGGGGCATGACAATATCTAATACCACTAAATCAGGAGCAGCTGTTTGAATTGCTTCTAAAGCTTCTACTCCATCACTGGCATGAGTTACTGTTAAGCCACTCGCTTTCAGGAGGTCTGTGATCATCTCCCTTTGTGCGATACTGTCTTCCACGATCAGAACTATACTCATAAACGCCCCTATCTACCTCCTGATGTAGACGTCCCTACTTGGAACATGTCCTGCTTTCCCCGTAAGCATTTACTGTATAAAATAATTTTATTTTTCACTAGATAATGAGGTTCCTTAGGCTGGCTGGTTCTGTGGATATTATTTTTTACTCTATCTTTTACCAGATCAACAAGTGCTATGTTTGTTTTATTACCTTAATATCCACTCTAGTTTAAATATTTCTCCACAAGAATTACTAATTCAGTATCCCCAAATGGTTTGGTTAAATAATCTGTAGCTCCTGCCATTGTGGCTTTGATTCGATCAAAAAATCCTTCTTTGGCAGTGAGCATAATAATAGGTATATTCCGAAACGATTGAGAGTGTCGCAGCATTGCACAAATCTCGTATCCATTCAACTGTGGCATAACAATGTCACAAAAAATTAAATTGGGTTGGAATTGAAAAATAAGACCGAGTGCTTCTAGAGGGTTTGTGATGGCGATCGCTTCATAACCTTGCGTTTTCAAAACAGTCTCTATATTGGTACAGATACTGAGTGCATCATCAATACATAATATGCGTTGCTTGTGGTTTTGTTGTAGAGAAAATGCATTGTCTTGTGGATTTGTCAATAAAAACTCTGTATTTGAATATACTAAGTGTATCCAACCCTGTTGTACATACGGGTATATTGCTTGAGCAACAGTTATAAGATTGCGGTTGAGATGACGAGCTAATTGGCGTAAAGATGTTTTACCATCTGCCCAATGCTGTAGCTTATTAACAGTTACTTCTGGTAGTGACGAGCGTAGCTTTACTACGTCAGTAAGCATGGAAAATTGATCTGGCGACTGAATATGAGGGTAAAATTGCTTCCACTGTTGTACCTGCTTAACGATTTTGGTAAGTAAAGGAGCAATTTCTAGGGTCGTTAATTGTGGTGTCAGTGCAGAACCCACTTCAAAAACAAAACTACCTTGCTGTAAATTCACTAGGTCAAACAGAGTTTCATGCACTAGGCTAGAAATAATATTCCGAGCCTGAGTTGGATTAATAATATTCTGCTCTAATAGTGTCCATAAATAGGCATATTCTGGTGCATTCAATGTTTTTAAGCAAGCTCGTTGTTCATCATCAAACTGTAGCTTGACTTGATAATGACGCAAATAATCGCTCAAGCGAGATAAAGTGCGATCGCCATTGACTGCATAAATAATCTGACCGTTTACAAAAAAGATAAACCAAGACAGATTTTTGTGATCTTGATTTCTCCCAGTTTGGGGATACTTGTGAAAGCTATGAGCTTCTACAAATAATAGTCCAGTACGCTGCCCCAATTCTATTAATTGCAGGATACTGCGGATATCTATTTCATATAAATTTCCCTGCATTTAGTGAAAAGATGCTCCTTTTTTGGGAACTGGGGATTGGGAAGGGGGACAAAACAATTAAAAATTAAAAATTAAAAATTGGGAAGACGGATCAACAAAGACGTGGGGAACACGGAAGATGGGAGTACTCTTAATGACTCTTGACCCTTGAGCAACCACTAACAAATCAAATTTAATATTCTTTAACATACTGAGAACGAGCTAGTGATCACACGGTAGTCATCATAACTCACAACAGTAGAAAATATTGGATAAACAACGAGTTGGTTGTATGAAGATCCAGACATGAACTTTCCTGTCTGTACATATATTTTGCCTGTCTTGTTTACCTAAAAATTGGGTTATACAAGACAGGTTAACGCGATTATCTAATGTATAAGCAAAAACACAATTATTAATTGCATCAAAAGGATTAAAGGAGTGCTTTATTTAGCAGAAGTACAAAAACAAAAAGGTGGTTTACTTGGTGGTGGTAGCAAAACCGAGCTAAAACTTCTGGCTTGTCAACGGACAGACCAAAATTGGAGTGCTGGATCAGAAGAAATTATTACAGCTGAAGAAGCTAGTAAATTAAATGATGGCGCGCTCATACTCGTAGAATTGAATCCTCAGCGTCAAGTGCAGCGAATTCAAGAGGCGGGACGGCCGCTAGTAAATATTTTGCAGAATTTTTCCCGTCAGCTAGAAAAATTTAAGCTGAAGGAAGAAGAAATTGATCAATGGAAAGAGTCACTGACATTTCAAGCGCAGGAACTGAACCGCCGTGAAATAGAAATGGAAATGCGCTTAGAACAACTCCAACAGATGGAAGATGATTTTCAACGCTTAGATACAGAAAAACAGGAAGTAGAAACTTCTCGTACTGAGATCGAAAAATTGCAACAAGAAATTGAGCGTAACCGCCAGGAATTGGAAGGAGCTTGGGAGCATTTACGGGGTGAGCAGCGTCGCTTAGAGGAACATCAAGCACACTTGCAGCAAGAAACTGTGGTGGATGAAGAACAAAGTCGCACCTTAAAAGAGTTGCTTGATCGCCTTTCTAGTAGTGTTGCTCCGACAGAAATAGTGCGGGAAAATCTACATCTAGCATTTGAAATGGTGGAACAACAGCAAGCTCTACTTAATCCCCACTGGGAACAACTAGAACAACAAAAAAAATTAGCTGAGGAACAACAGTCTGAAATTGAGCATTTGTCGCAAATTTTTTTTGAACATCAAAATGAATGGCAGCAAGCTCAAAATTCTCTAGAACAACAAACAGTCCATTTGCAAACAAATACAGCTACTTTTAATAGTAAACAAGAGTATCTTCAGATACTGGAAGAGCAACTGCAATATCAGGAACAGTTATACCAACAAATTTCTGCTTTATCTGCAACTTCTGGCGATGTAATTTTCTCTGGTGAGATTGATATTGAAAGTTTAGAAAAAATGTCTTTAGAAGAACTGCAAAAAATAGTGCAGGACTTACAAGACAAGTTAAATATAGACTCTAGTTTTGTTAACGATCAAGAACAAGAACTGAAATATAAACAAGAAACTATAGAAGAGATACAACAAAAAATAAATCAAGCATCAGTAACTGAACAAAGTCAATTAGAAACTGAATTAGCTGATGAAAAAGACCATTACCAAATGCTGAATGAGACTTTGGTGGGACAACGCCGTCATTTAATTGAACGTCAAGGACTTCTCAAGCAGCACAAAATAATACTTATGCGGCGACAAGGACAAAACCTCACAAATATTCAGGAAAATGAAAAATTAGATTTAAATCCCATACTCGAACAAATCCAAAAACAACGACAACAACAGTCAGAAATACTACAAAATTTAGTAACAGAGATTAAACAGATAAAAGATAGCATTCATCAAATGCAAGAAAACATTGAGCAGCAAACTCAACAACAGGCGATGAAACGTGAGGAACTGCAAACAATGGAGCAGAACTTGCTGTCTTTACGAATGACAACAGCCAAATCCGAAGGTCAGCTAAATTTATATCAACAAGCATTACAACCAATTCAGGATACCTTGGATGGGTTGCGACATAAACTACAAAGCCTTTCTGATTCTTTGGCTGAAGTTCAACAAATTGGTGATTCTCAACTCGACGCCATTACCCAAATACGTCAACTCATCCTCAATTTCATTTCTCAACCAGAATTAGCGGGAACATAGATAGCAGGGACTGGGGGTTAGGGATTAAATATTTAGAAAAACTATTTTTATACTAAAGCGTGTTTTCAAAATCGTTATATCTAAAAAACGAGGTAATAGCTATTTGGATTGATGAACAGAAAAAAATTAAGTAACTAACAGTGGGAATTTAGTCAAAATTACAGCCTAAATTATTGCATAGTTTCTTTGGATAAATCCATTTCAGTTTTTTTTGAGATTCCATTTCTGCTATCTACAAGTTTCACATTAAATGCAGGTGTTTCAACTATGTGAATAGTTGTAGAAGCAACACTCACCCGACCCTCGGAATTGTCAAACTCATCGAGAATACGGCTGAAAATTAAATCTTTTTTGCCTCGACGTTTTTTATAGTCCACTATATACCGCAGCGTAAATTCCATCCAGTTATCATTAGCAATCAAAGTGACTGCTGGTTCAATTCTGGCATCTTCAATTAAATACTTGTGTACCATGTGTTCCCATTGTGCCTTTGCCTGAAGCACATATTCACCTATAACTTCATCAGCTACTTTTTGGAGAATTTCTCTAGTTAAATGGCGATCGCTTCCGTATTTCACTGGCACAGTAATTTCATCCCAAACAAAGGGGAAATCGGCAGAATAATTATATACTGGTTCTTTAAACACAAAACTATTAGCAATTCTCACAATTCGTCCGTTGTAGAGATCAGCTTTCACCCAGTCGCCACACTCCATCAAAGTGGTACGCAGGATACTAATATCTATGACATCGCCCATAATCCCACCGAGTAATACCCGATCTCCCGGCTTGTAAAATTGTCCCAGCGAGATAGCCGCCCAACCAGCAAAACTGGCTATGACCTCTTGTAGTGCAAAAGCCACACCAGCACCGATAACCCCAAAGATGACTGTTAATTTTCCCAGGCTATCGCTAAACGCTAATACAATTAACAACGACATGATCGCATACCCAACAAAGCTAATTGCCTTGCGGATGCGATAGCGCAAATCTGTGTCTTGAACTTGTCGTGGTAAAGTCTGAGCTAGAAGCCGGAAAATCAATGCTACTATCGCAATACCTACAACCACTTCAATCAACTTGATTGCCATAGGATCGGCAAGTAAGCGTTGGATGGTACTCAAAGCATTTACCACAGGTTAATCCTTATTTGATAAGTTCATGAAAAAATTAATTTGTCTTGTCATTAATAGGCATGTCTTCTGAATAATTCAAATATTTGATTTCTGTTTGAGAATGTGTTTGTGTTTCTTGCAGCGCCTTAATTTGATTTGTTGCTTCCATAAGATTGTTATGCAAATTTTCTATTTCATAGTTTTGTTCTTCAATTTTTCGTCTGAGATGGGATAATTTTCTGATATTTTTAATCACTGCTGGTAGAGAGACGAGTAAACCAAACAACACACCGAATGTAAAAGTCAGCAATAGCACTAGCGCCATTGATTCTTGAGTTTGCCAAGCTAAAAATTGCACCAAAACAGGAGTAGAATTTTGGAGTGCAAAAATTACGGCGGCGATGGCAATAAATAAGGCTAAAATTGTGAGAATTCGTATCATTGATTGTTATTTACCCTCACTTGTCAAACTGAGATTATTCACTCGACTCTGGTGTATTTTTCCCGTTGAACTGCTTAAATAAGTTATCCAGAGGAGATAGACGAAATCCTGGTGCTTGATAATCTTGAGAAAGATAATTTTCTGGTATGGTAATTTGGTTCCCATCCCGAATAGCCGAATAATGAGGAGAGAGAATTTCAATTCCTGCTTCGTTGCATTTATCTTGAAGATTTTGATGCAGTTGTGAATAAATACTCGCCATCAGCATTGGCTTATTAGTATAGGCGTTTAATTCATAGCTTACATAAAAATCATCTAAACTAGTTTGCAATACAAAAGGAGCAGGTTCTGCTAAAATTTCTTTCGTTGCTAGCGCAGCATCAATCAAAACTTGATGAACTTTGCGCCACGGTAAATCATAGCCAAGTGTTACCGTAGTATGTAAAATTAAGTGATAGTTAGGGTCTTGAGCAAGAGCGCTGTAGTTAATAATTTGGCTTGTTAGTACAGTGCCGTTAGGAATAGTAATTATCACATTTTTGATAGTACGAACTCGCGTTACTAACAGAGTTTTTTCCAAAATATCGCCGATCGCATCACCAATTTTAATGCGATCGCCAATCTGAAAAGCACGGGTATAAATTAAAATAATTCCAGCAACAACGTTTGCTACCACTGCTGTGGAACCTAAAGAAAATAGAATACCTAAAAACACAGATATTCCCTGAAAAGCTGGTGAACCAAATCCTGGTAGATAGGGAAAAGCCAGCACAAATGCTAAGGCGATGATTAAAAAGAATACTAGTTTATATGTGGGTTCTGCCCATTCGGGATAAAAACCGGGAGCAGATATACTTCCATTACGTAATTCTGTAAATATTGGTCTAATAATTTTCAAAACATAGTAGGTGACAAAGAAAATTAATCCCAAAGCGAACAGATTAGGGAAATAAGATGCAAATGCTAACCAACCCTGATAGAGAGTTTCTAGAAAATAACTCACAAGTCTGGAACTAAGCTGTCTCGTCCAAGGAAAAAAGCCCAACACTAAAGAAACATAGATATATAAAATCCCTAGCATTAGAATCAGGCGGAGGATCTTTACTACCCTAGTTACAATATTACTGACTCTAGATGCAGGTAAAAGTTCGATATCTTGAATTCTGATAGCAGGAATCCTAATTGCTCGCCAATTCTGTACTCTAGTAATAATTTTTGGGAAAATATGATTAAAAATTTTCAAAAATATGAATAAACCCAGAGTAGAAATAAAACTGTAAAGGAGACCTTTTAAAATATTATTTAAGCTACGATCTTCTCTATACTGAGCAATAGAATCACCGATTATTTGCACATATTCTTGAGCCAGTTCCTGTCTACTTTTACCTGCCGCTTTTGCATCACTATTGGTAAGAGTAAATATTAGTTTTTCTCCTAAGACAATATTTGTAGTGTCTTGCTGGTCTAAAACTTTTAAACCATCAAGACGAATAGATGGCTCATTAGCTATGGTTTCGATTCTATTTGTAATTGCTTGCGATCGCTCTTGCGGAGAGAAAGAACCGACATTTTTTTTAATAATAAATAATGTTTTGTCTCCCAAAATTACAGGAGTACCATCTATCTTATTAACAGCTTCTGGAGTCTGATTAACAGTAGGATTTTTTTCTTGAGAGTAACTAACTGTCATAGTGGTAATGAGTATAAATAACATTACCGCTATGACAATTAACTTATGAAAGAAAAATAAATATTTTTTGTACTTAAATCTTACCATAGATAGTTGATTTGTTTAAATATACTTCTGCCTATTATAAAAAAATCAATATCACAAGCTGCTGAATGTAACATAAAAAGTACAAAATATAACTTAAGTAAATATAGCTATACACTTAATATGGAGTAGATGAAAATCAGATATATAAGTCTATTAATCAGGGTTATTTAATTCTCGTCTATTCGGCCAATAATTTTAATTCTTGGCTGATAGCTTAAGTGTCTTTAGACAACTCCAAAGTCTTTTAGTCCACTTTTTTTTAGTGGAGTTTTGCTGTTAGTCCGGAAATTTATTTCTGGGCGGATAATAGCAAGAATGAAATAGCTCTGAACTTAAATTAGCTCTAGCCTCTAGTTTATAATCCAGATCCAATCACTCTCTACTCTCGCTATTGCACCACCGGGAAATGGATCGGTTTGCGATTTATTTGGTGCTGTAATTAAGGCTGTAAGTTTTTCTATTTGCTCAAAACTAGGACTTGCAGGAAGTATCTGTTGTAACACTTGCCGCATTACTCGTCTTTGCAGAGCAAGAGGGGCTTTTTGTAATACATGACGATTGAGCTTAAAAGGAAAAGAAGAAGAGGACACGGGAATATTCTGACACGGGGACACAGAGATTATTGTTGATAGATTCACCGCGTCTTTTCCTTCTGTTCTCATTGCTTCTTCTCGCAACTCCTGAGCAGCTTTTTCTAAGTATTCCACTTCTGCTTGCAGTAGTTCTGCTGTTTGGGCTAAAGCTGATTCTACTTTCGGGTTAAAATTTTCGCACAAATATGGTAATAATTCTTGGCGAATACGGTTACGGGCGTACTTTAAATCTTGATTTGTAGAATCTTCCCAGATCGGTAGTTGAAAATCCTCACAAAATTGCCCGGTTTCTGTGCGCGTAATTTCCAAAAGTGGGCGTACTAGCATGATGCCATCAACAAGCGGACGTTGCCAAGTTAAAGCTTGTAAACCATCAGCCCCAGTACCACGAATTAAGTTGTAAATTAGGGTTTCTGCCCGATCGCTTGCTGTGTGGCCTGTAATCACATATTGATAGTTGTGCTGCTGGGCGATCGCACTCAAAACTTTATACCGCCATTCACGTGCAGCAGCTTCTGTTTGTACAGCCTCTCGCTCTGATGTTTCTACAGTTTCTAAGTAAAATGATATACCCCAATTTTTAGCCAAATTTTCTATATGTTGAGCATTAGTTTGTGAGTCAGGACGCCAACGATGATCACAATGAGCAATACCTAAGTACCAACCCCATTTTTGTTGTAAATCTAACAGTAATTTAATTAAACACAGAGAATCTTGACCACCGGAAACTGCTACTAGTAAATGCTGGTTACGTTCAAATAGGTGACGCGATCGGATCGTGCGATGTGTTTTTGCATGTAAAGGAGTCCATACCATTTTAGATTTTGAAATGCAGATCGACACATAGGTGTAGGTTTTTTACGATATTAGTTTAAGGGGTAAAGGTGGGGTGTAAGAGTAAATATTTAATTGTTTTTCTTCCTCTTACACCCCTATCCCCCTATACTAAAGCTGGTACAGGAATTACCAACTGAGGGTACAAGGGGAAGCGATCGCACAGTGCTGCTACCCGTCGCCGACAATCAGCAGCAACACTTTCGGAATCTGCATTTAACAGGCGATCGGCAATAATATTACCAATCTCTGTAAACTCTGCTAATTCCATACCCCGTGTTGTCATCGCGGGCGAACCCAATCTCAGGCCACTAGTTACAAAGGGTGATTCTGGATCGAAAGGAACTGTATTTTTGTTAGTAGTAACATTTACAACACTTAAATACTGTTCTGCTTGTTTTCCAGTCATGCCTATACTCCGTAAGTCTACGAGCAAAACATGATTATCAGTCCCATTAGACACTAGCTTAAACCCACGGTTTTGGAGTTGTGCAGCCAAAACACGAGCATTTTCAATGACTTGGGCGGAATAAGTTTTAAATTCGGGCTTCAAAGCTTCTCCCAAAGCCACTGCTTTACCTGCAATTACGTGTTCTAATGGACCACCCTGAGTACCAGGGAAAACAGCTTTATCGAGTTTTTTACCCAATTCTGGGTCACGAGTGATAATTAAACCACCTCTAGGCCCTCGTAGGGTTTTATGGGTAGTTGTTGTCACGACGTCACAATAAGGAATGGGGTTGGGATGTAATCCGCTAACCACCAAACCAGCAATGTGGGCAATATCTGCGAGCAAATATGCACCAATTTCATCAGCAATGCTACGGAATTTTTCAAAATCGATGATTCGGGGATAGGCAGAATAACCACAAATCAAGAGCTTAGGACGCTCCCTTAGCGCCAGCTCTCGAACTTGGTCATAGTCTAGTTGTTCTGTTTCCTGATTGACACCATAATGAACAACCTTAAACCATTTTCCCGACACATTTACAGGTGAACCATGAGTGAGGTGTCCGCCATGAGATAAATCCATTCCCATGATCTTGTCTCCTGGTTCTAGGAGCGTTAGAAAAACAGCAAAATTCGCTTGAGCGCCAGAGTGGGGTTGTACGTTTGCATGAGCCGCATCAAACAATTGTTTTGCACGATCAATGGCGATTTGCTCTATTTCATCTATAAATTCACAACCGCCATAATAACGCTTACCAGGCAAACCCTCAGCGTATTTATTTGTGAGTACTGAACCCTGTGCAGCAAGTACAGCCGCCGAGGTAAAGTTTTCACTGGCAATCAACTCTAAATGATCACGTTGACGCTGTAGTTCTTTGTTAATTAAACTCGCAACTGCGGGATCGCAGGAGGTCAAAAAATCTGAATTGGTCAGAGTCACTTTTAGCTATCCTTGAATGGAAATTTGTATGCAAGTGGATCGTTAATTGTTAGTTGTTAGTTGTTAGTAAAGGCGCAAGTCCTTGCGTCCCTATAGTGGTTGTTCCAAACAACAATCAACAACCAACCACCACAAGTGATATGTTTATTTAGCCTAACCTACATATCAAGTATGAATCATTGCTCGCGTTTGTTGGTTCTCATGAATTTATGTATTCGTTTTAACTACAAAAAATCTGACCCAACATACAATAAAATTAAAGCCCAATTAGACTCATTTTTTTTGGTTTGTTATCAACTGCATATTTCCAAACTGACTTTGGAAAGCGAGAACTCATAGATGTTTAATTAATGAACAGATAGTTTATCTGTCAAGCAGACTAAATACATTATTAAATACATCTGCTATTAAATTACAATCTACAATCCAAAATACCAGCTTAAGGGGAAATACAAGAAACTATTGAGGAGTTACAGGAGGGATTGGATGCTAGTAATTTTAATGGAGGATCAGATCCTTGCCCCTCAGCAAGTTTGTCAATCTTGTCTACTCGCTGATAGTAGTGGTCAACCCCGTTGGCGTCAAGGTAAACTACGCTGCGGTCATATGATCAGCAAAATCACTGAGCGTCAAGCAGATCAGTACGAGTGTATGATGGGTTTCCGTATTGCCAACATAGAATGAAGCAAATCTGTGAGAAATAATAAATAACTTAACTGCGTTATTCTAGGGTCATATGACTATTAAATTTTAATCTTAGGAGAGCGTAGTATGAGTTGGCGTGGGTCTACAACCGTTAAAGACAGGATTTTTGCTTTCTTGCCTTATTTGCTTCCTATTATTGAAGTTTTTAATTATGGCCAATTTTTTCTGACACAGTTTCCACCTGTGCGAGTGTTGTTTTTGCCTTTGCTGCCATTATTGCAAATTTACTACGGTGTCCGTTATGCCGGGTTGATTATTTTCTTTGCTTTATTTATATTTGTAGTCCGAAACGAAAAAATCAGTCATTTTATTCGTTTCAACACTATGCAGGCGATTCTTTTGGACATAGTAATTTTCTTATTTGGCATCTTAACTGATATTGTGGGATTGCTTCCATCTGGAGGTTTTGCGATCCAAACCTTGTATACTACAATTTTTCTCGGAATAGTGGCAGCATCTGTGTATTCTATAATCCAGTCGCTATTAGGGCGTTATGCAGAAATTCCTGCTATTTCTAATGCAGTATACATGCAACTGCCACGCTAGCATTCAACCACCTACTACCGTGTTTTCCAGACGACCAATACCTTCAATCTCTATACGGACGCGATCGCCTATTTTCAGAGGTCCAACTCCCACAGGCGTACCTGTCAGCACAATATCTCCCGGTAATAGTGTCATTACCTGACTGATGTAAGATACAAGGTAATCTGGGGTAAAAACCATTTGGTCGATAGTTGCAGATTGTACAGGAGCAGACTCTTCATTCAAGAAAGTCTGTAGTCTGGCTCCTGGGCTTAATTCGCGGACAATCCACGGCCCAAGGGGACAAAACGTATCAAAGCCTTTTGCTCGCGTCCATTGATTATCTTTTCTTTGTAAGTCTCGCGCTGTCACGTCATTAGCGATTGTATAGCCCCAAATTTTCATTTGGGCTTCTTGAGGTGTGCAATTAAAAGCGCGATCGCCAATGACTAATGCTAATTCTCCTTCATAGTCTACTCGTTGTGATTGGGGTGGATACTGAATTTTTGCTAGTGAAGCAATTACAGATGTCGGCGGTTTGAAAAAAATCAGTGGTTCAGCAGGGACATCAGTTCCCATCTCCGCCGCATGTTCCGCATAATTTTTGCCAACAGCCACGATCTTTGAAGGCGCACAGGGAGCCAAAATTTCATAGTGATCTGGTTCTAATATTAAATCCGTAGGTTGACCTTGTAACCAGGGGGGAGCATCCAGCACCTGCACTTTCATGGAAAGTTGTAGCAAACCATAATAAATCTGCCCTTCTGGATTTTGAACTCGCACAAAGCGCTGCGCCATAACTTTGATAAGTACCTCTGTTTGTAATCAAATCGTTTCTAAAGTCAATTGCCTACAGTCCAAAGTCTATAAACTGATGACTAACTGCCGGAAACTGGCGCACCCTTGCGGGAAGCCGAAGAAGGCGGCTCTACAAACTTTTCGCAAAATCTAAAATTATTATCATTTACCTCCTTGTTGGATCATATTTTAATTTCACTCTTAAAAAACGCTACGCTCAGAAATTGTGTAAAACTCCTAAATATCACAAATTAGGATTTCACACTTTGACAAATTTCTTGTAAGATCGTAATTCCTTGTTGCTGTATGTATAGCTAGTTAATTTTTATAAAAATAATTGTTACTACCTATTGACATAAGCAGCCATATAGTCCAAAAGGAGATTAAAACCATGCAAACAGTTTACGAAACAATGTACATCTTGCGTCCTGACTTGGGTGATGAGCAAGTAGAGCAAATTATTGCTAAGTATGAGAACTTGCTACGGGAACAAGGTGCTGACACAATTCAAAGTCAAAATCGAGGCAAGCGTCGTTTAGCTTATGAAATTCAAAGGCAAAGAGATGGCATATATATTCAACTGAATTACACTGGTCCAGGCAAAATGATTGCTGTGTTGGAACGCGCTATGCGCCTGAGCGAGGAAGTAATTCGTTACCTAACACTCAACCAAAAGGTAGAAGAGCCAAAAGCTTCTACAGAGGCAGCATAGATAGTTAGTGGATAGTACGGTTGAACGGCCGTACTCTGCCTTGAAACCTCACAAAGCGCATCTACGCTCGTACACTCGTACAGTGGTTAGTGGTTATTATTTGTTTGCTAAAACCCGCTAACCACTAGCAACTAATAAGTAGGTCGGCACAAATAAAGCTAACTCGTGAGGATCGTCAACCCCCTTCGGGAGAATTTAAAATTCAAAATACCTTCGGTAGGCGCGTAAGCGACTTCTGTAAGTAGCTGTTTTGCGTCTACAAAATTCAAAATTAATCACCCCACGGATAAATCTGGGGGCTTGTATCCTTCTTTTTTTGGTCATTTGGCATCTATCATTTGTCCTTTGTCATTGTTAAGGGTTTCAAAGATTTTATTTTTCTTAACATAGTGATGTTTATTTCCGCCTACTTACTTAGTTTATATTTTGAGAAAGTAAAAAAAAATTCGTTTTTCTACTTGCCGAATTCTCCGGGAATGCTAAATTAACTAGTACTTGGAAGTATTAGCCAAAAGCAGTACGACCGCGTTTATACCTAATAAGGGGAAAGATTATTCACCGGAGCTAGTTGCCACTGTGAGCCAAACTGATAACTCCAATATTCAAGCTCTCTCTACAGAAGTATCGAAGTTGCGTCAAGAATTGCAACTTCGCGATCAATTAGTGCAACAGCTGTCTCAAGAACTGTTCCGACTGGTGAAGGGTAATGCTAATTTTATGCCCCAGCCAGAAATGTCTGAGCGTTATCAAAGTCAGCTTCAAGCTTTGCGAGAACAACTACAAGCAGTTGAACAACAAGTAGCTTTTTATCAAGAACAAATTTCCAATCGAGATACTGAAATCTATCAGTTGCGTCAGTCGGTGCAAGAACTTAGCGATCGCAGTCGGATGTTAGAGCAAGTAGTACAGGAACTACCACAAATTTATCGCCGTAAATTTGAGGAACGGATGACTCCAGTTAGAGAAAAAATTGCAATGCTACAACGAGAAAACCGTCAGTTACAAGCAGAACTGCAAAGTGTGAGTTATCGCCTGGCCCAGAAAACTCGTACCACTTCTCACAGCGCTATTGATTTACCAAATTTTCCACCCATGGCATCTGAGGTAGGTAATATTTCTACTGTGCAAAATGCTTAAACTTATTTTGGCTATGTCAGCATGTGGCATGGCAGTTACAACTGATAATAGATTATGGTTGCTTTTGGTGATTCAGTAGTGCTTACTAGCCAAAACACCAAATTATTTAGAGAATCAACAGCTTTAGCCAAAAAGTTTATCAAAAAATTTGTTCCCACCCTAGCTACTTTGAGCAGCCTAGAAAGCGAAAAAGCTAGTACTGCAAAGCCACTGCTTGACCTAACCATTAGTTTTCAAGTATGGAGTGGCATTTTTAACGTACTAGTAACAAATTACTTTTGTTTACAAAACCCAATATTTCTTCTTGATTGTGAACAACTTCAAATACTGAATCTAGTTGAGTCAGTTCTAAAACTAATCTTACAGGTGTTTGTACGTTGCACAGTACCAGACGACAACCATTTTGTCGTGCAGCTTTCAACCCATTAACCAAGGCAACTAATCCGGAACTATCCATAAAATCCACTTCAGCTAAATCAATCACCCAGAGTTGATCACGCTGGGGTAATAATTCAGTCACCTTTTCATTGAAAGCCACACTACCCTCTAAATCCATGCGTCCTTGGGGCTTGAACAAGATGATTTGGCGTTCTGATGTGAGAGTCATAAATCTTTGCTGGGTAATTGTATCAATCAAAAAACAAAAAAGCAGGCACAAAAACTGCTTTGTTTGCAACCGTAATAATACTGCTTTACCTAAAAATTTGGTAGCCTTGTAGTAGTACGGTTGAGACGAATAATTTCAGTATTCATGCCGTATAATTTATTTTAATCTTTCCCCAATATAGGCATAAGCCTCTAAGAATTTTAGTACTACATGTACTTTTTACAAAATTTTTATAAATAACTGGGATGTTTATAAATTTTTCATAAAAAAATTTTGCTTTACTTCTGTACATGTACTGATGTGGTAAAACTTAATGTACAGAAATAGTGGCTATTCGTCAAACCTGATACCAAGTATAGTATCAATAAAAATATATTTTCCCCGCAATCCCACTAAAATAGTGAGTAAAAGCATCCTCTAAGAGTGTTCAAAAAAAAATGCCCAGCCCTATCAAATATATATTGGCCTAAGCCAAGGACTGATCAGCGTTTTGCCCTTTGGGGGAAACGCGAGGACTGTGCATTTTATTACTGATAGAGGCCTAAATGGAATTTAACGAAATCGCGGAATTCCTCCATACCTCTATAGGGTGGGGATGGACTATTGTATCTTTGACGGTAGTTCACAGACTCGATTGACACATCACTAGAAGACGAGACAAAATATAGTAAAAGTAAACATTTGTAAAGGCTGCGGTGCTGAATGTCTTTGGAATTTATCTCGTTAGAAAATATCCAAAGAATTGCCCATGATTATGGATATTGGGCAATTTTTTTCGGAATATTGTTAGAGAACTTGGGCATTCCCATTCCTGGTGAAACCGTAACTCTCGTCGGTGGGTTCCTAGCTGGTAGTCATGAATTAAATTACTGGCTAGTTTTAGGTGATGCTATTGCGGGAGCTGCGGTTGGTGGTATTTGCGGTTATTGGGTTGGCAGAACTGGCGGCTGGCCAATGCTAGTGCGACTCGGCAGCCTGTTTAGATTTTCAGAAGCCCGATTGTTGAGTATAAAAGAGCAATTTAGTGAAAATGCAGCAAAAGCAGTTTTCTTTGGGCGTTTCTTAGCCTTATTGAGAATTTTTGCTGCACCTATGGCTGGTATAGCTGGAATGCCTTTTGGAAAATTCTGTTTTTATAACATCATCGGGGCGACTGCGTGGGGTGGGGTGATGGTGACACTGGCATTTTTTGCTGGTACTGTTGTTTCCCTAGAACAGTTGGTTGCTTGGGTTAGTAAATTTGCGATCGCTGCCCTATTAATTCTTGCAGCTTTTATCATTATTCCCCTCTGGCTAGAAGCCAGGCAACAAAGGATAGGGACTGGGGAATAGGGATTGGGGACAAGGGAGACAAGAAAGATAAGGGAGAATTATTTAACAAGTTTCTTTCCAATCCCCAATCCCCTCCAGGGGACTCCTACCTTCCCCGATCCCTGATCCCCGATACCCTATCCCCTACCTTTCTGCGCCCAAATCCGAGTTGGCAAACCCCAAACATAAATGAAACCTTCGGCTGCCTTATGATCAAATTGGTCATCGGCTCCGTAGGTTGCCAAGTCAGGAGTATACAAAGAGTTTTCGGAATGACGCCCAACGATGGTAGCGTTACCTTTAAATAGTTTTACTCTAATTGTTCCAGATACTTGCTCTTGTGTTTTTTGAATAAAAGCATCTAAGGCTGCTTTTAGGGGACTATACCACAAGCCGTTGTAAATCATTTGGCTGTAAGTTTCTTCTATACCCCGTTTGTAATGGGTAATATCTGCCGTGAGAGTTAGACTTTCTAAATCGCGATGGGCTTGAATTAACACCATCATTGCGGGAGATTCGTAGATTTCTCGCGATTTAATCCCTACCAAGCGATTTTCAATCATATCAATGCGCCCAACACCGTGATTTCCTGCAACTTGGTTGAGTTGTTCGATTAATTCAATCGATCTTTTTGTTTCACCGTTGAGGCTAGTAGGAATACCTCTAATAAAACCAATGTCAATATATTCTGGTTCGTTGGGGGTGTCAGTGATCGCCTTTGTCAATAAATAAATTTCTTCTGGTGGTTCCACTGTGGGATCTTCGAGAATTCCAGCTTCGATACTCCGACCTAGCATATTGCGGTCAATACTGTAAGGAGAAGACTTTTTCACGGGTGCAGGAATGCCAAAGTTTTCTCCGTAAGCAATAGTTTGCTCACGACTCATACCCCATTCCCGTGCGGGTGCGAGAATTTTGAGGTTGGGGTTGAGGGCTGCAATAGATACATCAAAACGCACCTGATCGTTACCTTTACCAGTACAACCGTGAGCGATCGCATCAGCACCGTAGATTTCTGCTGTTTCTACTAAAACCTTAGCAATCAACGGACGAGCTAAGGCTGTTGCTAGAGGATAACGATTTTCGTAAAGGGCATTGGCTTGAATGGCAGGAAATGCATAATCTTTTACAAACGTCTCTTGAACATCTGCCACTAATGACTCACTTGCACCTGATTTCAGGGCTTTTTCTCGGACTGGTTCTAATTCATCTCCCTGTCCCAAGTCTGCTGCTAGGGCAATTACTTCTTCTACACCCCACTCATGCTTGAGGTAGGGAATGCACACCGATGTATCTACTCCCCCAGAATATGCCAGGACAACCTTTTTGGCGCGACCCATTAGCCTCTCCACTCAAAAAACAAAGAATCGAGTCAATATTATATCCAATTGACACTCACCAGGCTAAAGCTAGGGTGATTCTTAAGTTTCTAACTACAGTTATTCATCCCAACACTTCCACTTTGTGGTAAGTGTGGGGCTTCTGTCCGAATTAGCTAAAACATCAAAAACATAGGTTTTTAGGAAATAATGGAACCGACCATCGACCAACTCAAAGCCTTTTTCCGATTATGCGTTCGCACTAGTACAGCACGGCGTAAATAAAGCAACCATTTAAAATAGTCGAAAAGCTTATAAAATAAGCATTCTTTCTTTTTACTTTTGCCTTTTTACTTTTGCCTTATTGTACTAGCAACCTGCTACGGAATATAGAATTAGTTAGATTTGATGAAAGAACAGGCAGAATCGTAGTTTTAATTGGGGAAACCATCCAAGTAGAAATTCTTAATAACGGAGAGGAAATAATAGGATGACCGACTATTTAAATTTGTCAGAGAAAGAACTGCGGGAATATGTCAAAGCCAATCCTCAAGATGAAGAAGCATTTCAGCATTTCCTCAGCATCATCAGAGCCAAGCCAGGGCGTGTAGTGGTCAGTACTGATGAACAATTAGAGGTAGAGCTTAGAAAAAGACTAGCTATTTAAAGTCAAACGCCCCATCCATAAAGTCATGGGGTTTTACGCTCAATCAATAAAAAGTTTTCCAATCCAAAATATTGAATCATATCACCCACTACGCGGTATACGCTCAATCTCCGCATATCCACTGAAAATTAATCGTTTTCCCTCGGTTTCTAAGCGATTCAGGCGCATTTTGACTCCATCTAAGTCAAAGCGATCCAAATCAACCATGTTATCCAGAATTTCTACCAACGCCAGACTCAAGTTTTGCGAAAGTTCTCGCTGTGCTTCTGGTACTTGTTCGAGATCAATTCCTTGATTGGTAAAAGAAATACGCCGTCGCCGTTCAATACTCACAGCTACAGTCATACTGATTGGCACAAGTTCACCGTTGTCTAAATCCGCTTTTGCCAAAATTCGCAGCCGATTTTCTGTCAATAGTTCTACTTGAACGTCAATAAAGGAGACTGGCTTTCCACCAGATAATGCAGTCAAAGCAGGTACAGATTGATTTAACAGTCGCTTTGTCACCAGTTCTGCTTTAAAGGCCCGGTTAATACCTGCTTGTGTCAATACAACTTGAGCGATCGCCTGGGTGGGTTGTTTTAGACTTAGTTTCCCACTTAAAACAGAGCTAAAGTCAATAGCAACCGCATCGGTTTCGATAAAAATTTCTTCAGCAGCAAAATCTTTACGGATAACCAAGCCACGACCTTTCATTGTGAAGCTATCGATGCTGCCTTGCAATAGCTTGCTGGAAGGGTGACAACGGACAAAGACTTCTACTGACTCGCTTTTGGTGAACAGGTGGCGAATTGTTTGGGTAGCAACAGTGTTGAGCATCTGTTCACCCCAGTCTGTGCCTTTTGGATTTGTTAAACCAGTAAGTCCGCCGAACATTTGGGTTGATGTCTCTAGAAGTTCTTTGTATTTTTGTAACAAATCGTGAAGATAACAGCAACCGTCTAGGGATTAGTTGTGTTAATGGTTAAGTGTGGATCTTGCATATTTGTGGAATGATCTTATTTTATTCCATCGCTCGAATTAATTTATTTGCTTGTGTTTGCGCCCGTTCCATTGCTTGTTCTAGCGGTTGTTGTCCTAGCAAAGCACTGATGAATTGGTTATCAAAGTTGTTCATAATGGCGGCGGGGTATTTACCTGCTTGCCAAGGCATAGCATAGCTAACTCCGGCGACAAAGGGCGATCGCAACGGATCTTTGTCATAACCCAATTTTTCAGCGACTGATTTACGTGTCGGCAAAGTAAAGCCTGTTGCTGTCCACTTTTCCATACCTTCCTTACCTGTGAGGTAGGAAATCAACTCCCAAGCTTCGGTTTTGTGTTGTGTTTGTTTGTTCATGACGTAAGCAACAGTAAATACCATAGTAACTTTTTTGTCATTTACAATTGGTATTTCTGCGGTAGCAAAATCAAGTTGAGGAAAAGTTTCCTTCAAGTAGGTAATAGCCCAGTTGCCTTCAATCACCATTGCGACTTTACCTTGACCAAACATTTCACTGCCTGAGTTTGTCCCAACGTCCGATTTCTGAGCGGCAGTATGATCTTTTTGATACTGGTCTATTACCAACTGTAATCCTTTGATCCCAGCTTCCGAAGCAAAAGTTGCATAACCATTTGCATCTACGATCTGTCCACCAAAGGCTTTGATTTTGTAAGCTTGGCGCGCTAACTCTGGAACGACGCCATAGCCGTATTGGTCAATTTTACTGTCTTGGTTTTGATCTACTGTCAACTTTTTGGAGTAGGTACGCAATTCATCCCATGTTGTGGGAGGACTTGTTAAACCTGCGGTAACAAAAGCTTGCTTGTTATAAAAAAGAGTCAAAGTAGAGTAGTCTTTGGGTAAACCATATATATGATTGTCGTACTTAAAGCTGTTAAGTATTGTCTCCTCAAAATCAGCTAGGTCAAATTCCGGGTTAATATAAGCGTCTAATGGCTCTAAAACGTTTTGGCTCATTAAGAAAGGAGCCTCAAAAGCATCCAAATAGAAAACATCAGGCGCTGCTTCACCAATCAAGCGCGTTTTAATCACATCCATATATTGGTCAGCAATGACCTCATTCTTTACCCTGATACTTGGATGCTGTGCCTCAAAATCTTTGAGTACCTGTTTCAATAATTTTTGCTCAGTTGGATCTGCACCCCAGCCACTAAGTTTTAGTATAACTGGAGTAGTAGCTGTGGTGGTATGGGGCAAGGGCGAATCCTGGCAACCAATCATGCAAAGAGCGATCGCTACCATTAATGCCACAAAAGTTCCAAAAATTCTTTTAATCACCCCATCACAAACATTCTTTAGATTGCTTCTCTTACTCTAGAATGAATTTTGGGAAAATTAAAACTTTATTTATAAATACACGGTAGAATAACTAATAATTGGCATTAATACTGAGTAAAAAACATATGTCTCGAAAATTTGACATATCTTACTTTCTCTAAATCATAGAATTGCAAAGAAAAACACAAAGTAGTTTTTTTGTGTATCAAAGAGAAAAAGCTAATGGCTAATAACTTATAGCAATCAAAAACTAACGATTAAGCATTAACAATTTACTCAGTTCATGAATAATGCTCAGGTTGAAACTTCTTCCTCTTTGATATCAGAAACTTCTGAAATTGAAATTGTAAAGACAACAATTTCTTCTGATATTATATCAAAATCTAAAGACAAATTTACCAAAGATGCTATTCGTACTAGCCTTAAAGCTTCAACTGTAGATGGTATATTTGCAGGCATTTTTGGCATTACGACTGGCGGTATTTTATTGAGTAATTTTTTAGTAGAATTGGGTGCAAGTCCAATGACATTTGGTCTACTTGCTTCTATCCCGATGCTAGTGAATTTAATTCAGCCTTTGGGTGCTTATATATCAGAACGTTTTCACAGTCGCTGTCAGTATTCTCTATTAATTTATGCACCTTCTCGACTAATTTGGTTGATTTTAGTAATTGGTATAGCAGCCTTTAGTCAGAAACTAATTGATTCTCAACAGTTAGTTACACTCACACTCTTGATTGTCTTAGTAAGTCATCTTTGGGGTGGGTTAGGTAGTGCATCTTGGCTTTCGTGGATAGCAACATTAGTGCATCGACGTTTGCGGGGGCGATATTTTGGCATACGCAACAGTGTTGCTAGCTTGACTAATTTGATTTGCGTACCTGTAGCAGGATTGGCTGTATCTCATTGGTATGGTGGTACTCTCCAAGGTTACGGAGTAGCACTGTTGATAGGTATTTTGTTTGGGGTTATGAGTTTGGGCTGTCAATACTTTAAGCTGGATATCAATCCTCAAGCACAAAATGCTGTAGTTACAGATGCAAAAAATTTAGATGTCACAACGAACAGGCAAATAGCAGATGTTAACTTGATCTCTCAACCAAAATTTTGGCAGAGTATCCGTAAAGATACTAATTTTTTAATGTTTTTGCTCTACTTCAGTGTATGGATGTTTGCTGTTAACCTTTGTAATCCCTTTTTCAATCTTTACATGCTAGATACCCTCGACTTAGATGTCACTTGGGTAACTCTTTACAGCAGCCTGCAAGCAGGAGCAAATATGTTAATGTTAATTCTTTGGGGGAGATTAGCAGACAAAATCGGTAATCGTTCTGTTCTATTTTTTATGGGAATTTTGGTAGCGATCGCACCTTTGTTGTGGTTGGGTATTGGCTACACTTCCCTAGATATGTGGTTATGGTTGCCAATGTTACACATTTTCTTGGGAGGAAGTGGAGCGGCTATTGATTTGTGCGGTAATAATATGCAGCTAGAAGTTGCACCACTGAAAAATCAGTCGATATATTTTGCAACTATAGCTGCGGTCGCTGGCTTGTGTGGTGCTTTCGGTACAATTATTGGTGGTTTTCTCGTACAAATTAACTTTTGTGGAGGCTTATTAGGATTATTCGTTTTCTCCACAATCTTTAGGCTTGTTGCACTCTTACCACTCATTTTTGTGCAAGAGTCACGTGGACGACAGTCTTTTATCCAAGCCTTTCAACTTTTTCAGCCATTTAGGCTAAGGCTTAGAGGTTAGATAGGTGGGGAAAGATGGCTTAAAACCTGCTTTCATCGGTTGATTCTTTGCGATTCAACTTGGTGTCTTGGTGGTTAAATTAAGATTTATTTTTTCACCACAAAGACACATTGATCCTTAACCTTCACCTATTCTGCAAGTGTGGAACTTAAACTCATAGTTTTCTCCCACAGCACTACATTATGAGTGTTGGTTGTAGCGGAGGGCTGATGTAAAGCGATTAACTGAGTTAAAGTACTTTTTAACTGGGTACGCGGTACAATTTCATCAACAAAGCCGTGTTTGAGTAAATCTTCGGCAGTTTGGAAATCATCAGGCAGTTTTTCCCGTAGGGTTTGCTCAATCACTCGCCGACCTGCAAAACCAATGGTTGCTTTGGGTTCTGCTATGATGATATCACCTAACATTGCAAAGCTAGCTGTAACTCCACCTGTAGTGGGGTTAGTTAATATCGGCACATACAACAAGCGTGCTTCTTTATGCCGTTCTAAAGCTGCGGAAATTTTTGCCATCTGCATAAGTGAGAGCATTCCTTCTTGCATTCTTGCTCCACCAGATGTGCAGATGATGACTACAGCATATTGCCTTTGAGTAGCTTGTTCAATTAAACGGGTGAGTTTTTCGCCTACGACTGAACCCATGCTCCCACCCATGAAGCGAAAGTCCATTACCCCAAGGGCGATTGGTAAGCCGTTGATTTCACCCAAACCTGTTTTGACAGCATCTATCAAGCCGAGTTTTTCTTGTGTTTCCCGCAGGCGATCGCTATAGGCTTTGCGATCGCGAAATCCCAAGGGATCGTCAGGACGCAATTGTTCATCAAGTGGTCTCCAGGTATTAGAATCTATCAACTGGCGGATGCGCTCATCACTATCTACCCGATTATGATGTCCACATTCGGTGCATACCATTAAATTTGCTTTTAAATCTTTGGCATAACTTAATACACCACATTTAGGACACTTGTTCCATAGTCCATCTGCGATTTCACGTTCTTGGCGTTCTAGACTGATAGGGCCTGATTTCCGTCGGTTTGCAAACCAATCAAACAGAGATTTTAAACCACGTGATTCTTCGTTGTTTGCCATTTTTTTCTTATGCCAGTAGAGTATGTCAAAAACAGGTTAATTTCTTTGGTGAAGTCATTGTCACTTATGTTTAGTTTGTCCTAATGATTCAATCACTAATGACTACACAACAAACTTTGTCTTATAAGCAATATTTCAGATCTGGTGGGAGCATCTGTGCTTGTCAGCTTAACGAAAATAAGTAAACTAGTTCAAGTGTGTTGTTCGAGATGCCAAGAAGTTTATAACTTTTCAGGTATGAAAAATATAAAGTTGGTTATTGGACATGGTAAATTTCAGAGTCGTGTCAGGGGAAATATTGGTTTGTTTTAATCTTTCATATCCAAAAGTGACTTGTAAAGTTATGGATATACTATCCCTGAGATAGAATTTCACCCCCAGTCCAATAATAAACTGTTGATATATAGCAAACAGCTTTATTTTGCTGCATTAGTTTAGTTTTTACACTGTTAATTTTGTAAAGAAGGTTATCCATCATTACAGGATTAATCTTAACAGAAGTTTAATACTATTAAGGGTAATGAAGTTTACAGTTGAAAGTTGATAAGCGGGGGTGTCCTGAAATGGGGTATTTTTTCTCTCCATCTCCTTCTAAGGTTTTGTTTTGGCTTTTTGCAAAGAATATATGTGCAAATGTTCCATGCAAGTCCCTATTCCCTTTTACGTTCCATTTACAAACAACCGTAAGTAGCTAGACAAAATTGTCTCGCCACCAAACAAAGTCACTACAGATCCAAGAGCTAGAAATGGGCCGAAAGGCATTTTGTATCCGTATCTTCGTCGCGATAAGATAATCATACTGCCACCGACGGATACTCCCAACAAACAAGCAACAAAAGCAGCCAAGAGTAAATACTTCCAACCTAACCAGGCTCCCATCATGGCTGCTAGTTTGGCATCACCTCCACCCATTACAGTTTTACCAAAAATAATTGAACCAACTGTAGCGATCGCATCAAACAGCCACAATCCTAGTACTATTCCCAGGCTCGCTGTCATCAAGTTACTAGCTACTCTTGCCCAGCTAGCATCAGGTAAAAAACCAACTACTGTTTGAAATGCTATCCCGATAACTAATCCTGATTTAGTCAGTCGGTTTGGTAAAGTCATTGTATCTAAATCAATCAGTGACAGTGCTAGTAACCAACTACAAAATACCCAGTAGCCAATCGTTAACAACGATACATTGAAAACCCAGAAAATTAGTAAAAATAACAATCCTGTAACCGCTTCTATGACTGGATAACGCAGAGCAATTTTACCTTGGCAATAACGACAACAGCCTTTTAACCATAGCCAACCTAATACTGGTACATTATCGTATGGCTTAAGTTTGGTTAAGCAATGGGGACAGCGAGAAGGAGGAAAAAGCAGGGATAAACCAGCAGGAAGCCGATAAACCACAACATTAATAAAACTGCCAATAGAAATACCCAAGGCAAATACAATTAAACTTGCCAGGATAAGCATCAAAGTATCCATAATCAGTGTTTTGTCATTTGTCTTACCGCTTGCGCGTCTATGTCATTTGTACAACACCAATGACAAATGACCAATGACCAATGACTAATACATATGCGATTCAATTTGATTCAAAGGTACAAAACATTCTGCGGGTAACAGAGCTGGTTGACCATTAAAAATCACCTTACCCCTATGAGTATCGCGGTTAATTGCTACACCAAATGCTTGTCCAGCCATTTCAGGGTGTACTTCACAGTAAGTGTAGTAAATTTTACCAGCCGCTCTGATAAGGGCAGGATCAATCAAAGGTGGCTGGTTCTTAGGGTTGGTATAGTTTACTTGTTCTTGTCGTAAAGCGTACACAACTTATTGAGTATAGTTATGAGGTTTTGTGTTAATAGTGTATACGAAAGTTTCAGCAATGATTGCTAAAATTTTCGTTTGCTACTAGGGCAGATTATTCTTCCAAAACTTGAATTAAAGCCTCACTCATGGCACGACAACCCAATAGTTGCATCCCAGAAGACATGATATCTCCAGTTCGAGCGCCGTTTGCTAAAACTTGCAACACACCTTGTTCCACGTAGTCTGCGGCGGCGGCTTGGTTTAAACCATAGCGCAGCATCATGGCTGTACTCAAAACTTGGGCTAGGGGATTAGCTTTATCAAGTCCGGCAATATCAGGTGCAGAACCATGAACAGGTTCAAACACTCCTAAACCGGAAGCACCTAAACTAGCAGAAGGCAACATGCCAATGCTACCAGTGAGCATAGCAGCAGCATCTGAAAGGATATCGCCAAACAGGTTCCCTGTGACAATAGTATCGAACTGTTTAGGAGCGCGCACTAACTGCATAGCAGCATTATCTACATACAGATGAGTGAGTTCCACATCCGGATATTGCACTGCTAACTTTGTCATGCGATCGCGCCACAGTTGCGATACTTCTAAAACATTGGCTTTATCTACTGAACAGAGTTTGCTTTGGCGTTTGCGTGCTGTTTCAAATGCGACTCTACCAATGCGATCAATTTCAGACTCGGTGTACGCCATTGTGTTGACACCACGCTTTTCACCAGTTTCCATTTCAAAAATTCCCTTGGGTTTGCCAAAGTAAATTCCACCAGTGAGTTCGCGCACCACCATAATATCAACGCCTTCCACAATTTCCCGTTTCAAAGTCGAAGCATCAATTAATTGGGGTATTATTTTTGCTGGACGCAAATTAGCAAATAATTCCAAACCTGCACGTAGTCCAAGTAAACCTGCTTCTGGACGTAAATGAGATGGCAGGGAATCCCACTTGTAACCACCAATCGCCGCTAATAATACTGCATCGCTGTTGCGGCATACATCTAAAGTAGCTGCTGGTAGAGGTTCCCCTGTGGCCTCAATTGCTGCACCACCGATCATTGCTTCTTGGAATTCAAACTGAAGATCAAATTTTTTTTCCACGACTTTAAGCACATCTACCGCCACAGCCATAATTTCAGGGCCGATGCCATCGCCAGGAAGTAAGGTAATGCGGTATTTCTGTGCCATAGTTAGTTTTAATTTTAATTGAATGAGTGTTTAAGCTTGCAGAAAAATATCATATCGAGCAATGGCACCAATGGCATGGAAAATATATGTTGAGCTACAAAGATACCAGAAGTTAATCATCTAATATGGCGTTTCACACTATTAAACAGAGAAAATGCACACTAGTTATCTATCTGTGTGCATCTGTGGTCGTATTTTTAAATTACAACGGACGGTAGACGCGATAATTGATACTAGGAAATATGTTATCCATAAACTCAACTTTTTCTAACCAACCGCTATCGATTTTGCCGATATTTATATCTTCGTAGAGTTTGTTAAATCGCATCAGATGCGATCGCGTCCTTCTCACAGCATAGGGAACCATTGTCCCTGTCCGCATAATAAATGCCCAGTCGGAAGATTGTGCTAAAAGCAACTCTCTTGCTGCTTGGTTAAGTGCTTTCCATTCCAGTTCATCTGCTGCTTCTCTTTTAGATAACTCAATCATACGTTCAGCAGCTTTATGTAAGTGTGGGTATATCCACGCATTTGTTTCATTCAGCCAATACTCGTGGAAACCTTTAAACCCCCAGCTTGATTGAGATGGACGGCAAACTTGCTGATTCGGATGAGCGCGCAAATAATCAGCTAAGTGAGTCATTTGATATGTTTGTTGGTCATACCATGACTTGCGGAACAAATAATCAATGAACCAGGGCCCTTCATACCACCAATGTCCAAATAATTCCGCGTCATAGGGGGAAACCACAATTGGCGGACGCTGCATTATACCATAGAGATGCCCTACTTGCTGCTCACGGTTATACATAAAATTAGCAGCATGTTCGGCAGATTTTTCCCTTGCCCAATAGGGATCGTAGAGGGCTTTATCTGCTAAACCAAGACCTCTACCAGTGATTTTATGATATTTGATGCCCGTGTTTTTTCGCTGACCATTGGGCATAATGTAGGGCTTGATATATTCGTATTCAGCTTCCCAACCCAAGTCTTTGTAAAACTCTCGGTATTCCGGCGCACCAGGATAACCTACCTCAGAAGACCATACCTGTTGGGAGGATTCATGATCACGTCCAAAAGCAGCCACACCAGTTTCTGTAAAAATAGGGGCATAGGTGCCAAAGCGGGGACGAGGACGGGCGTAGAGGATACCATGTCCATCAATCAGAAAATAGCGCAACCCAACATCTGCCAGCATTCGCTCTAAGCCTTCATAGTAGGCACATTCAGGTAGCCAAATTCCTCTGGGCGGACATCCAAAATTTTCCTCATAGTGTTCACAGGCTACCTGTAACTGCGCCCACACAGCTTGTGGATACATTTTCATCAGTGGTAGATAACCGTGGGTAGCACCACATGTGATGATTTCAAGATTATTTGTATCTTGAAACTGCTTAAAAGCTGTTACTAAGTCACCTTTATATTGCTCCCAGATTTTTCGTGTAGAGCTAAATTCACTGGCGTAATGTTCGGCTAAATATTTAATATGACCGTTGTGAGCATTATACTCAATTTCTCGTTCTACAAGTTCTTCCAACTTTGCTAAGTGTTCGTCGTAGCGTTCTTGTAGCAACGGATCACGCAGCATCGACACCAAAGGTGGTGTCATACTCATAGTGATTTTAAAGTCTATGCCGTCTTGCTTTAAACCTTCAAAAACTCGCAGTAAGGGAATATAAGTTTCTGTAATAGCTTCATAAAGCCATTCTTCTTCCAGTACATAGTCACTTTCTGGATGCCGGACAAAGGGCAGATGTGCATGAAGTACTAGCGCAACGTAGCCGATAGCCATAATGATTTCGGGGTGGTATTAATATATCGAAGGTTGGGGATTTGGCAGAAGTTAACAATATTTTAAGACTTTCTGGGGATCGTAACAGGCTTTAACCAATTCTTTTATGATGCTTGAACTCTACACTCGAAAAAAGCAAAGGGAACCTCACCTTCCCCAATCCCCAATCCCCAATCCCCAATCCCCGCTCCCTATTCTTCACTCTCTCGATACAACTCTTGCAACTCTTGTAATTGTGTCCGCCGAGATTTCTGACGATATTTTTTGCTTTCTAATTTCGGTTCATACTTTTGCTTACCTTTACCTTTTGTTTTGACCTTAATAGTAGATTCTGGATCAGCTTGCTGATTGAGTTGAGATTGACGTGCGATCGCTTCTTCTAAAAACTCTAAATAATGCTGATAACGTTCCCAATTCCCTCGGACTGCACAATCAGGTTCATCTCGATGTAGACAGTCATTAAATCGACACCTCGCAACTGCTAATTTCTGTCTCGCTTCTGGGAAATAAACAGCTAATTCTTCTGGTGAACAATCCAAATCAGGCTGATTAAAACCGGGCGTATCTGCTAACAAACCACCACTAGGTAAATCAAACAATTCTACGTGGCGGGTAGTGTGACGACCACGAGCAAGTTTCCCAGAAATTTCCCCTACTCGCAGATTGATGCTAGGAATCAAAGCATTGATTAAACTAGACTTTCCAACACCAGAAGGACCAGCAACAACGGTAATTTTATCTTTGAGCTGGATTGATAATTTGTCAATATTTATACTTTTATATACGCTGATGAAACTTGGCTGATAACCCCAGTTGATCAGGTGTTCATTAATTTGATCTTGCTGTTGAGTTGTAATTAAGTCACTTTTATTTAGACATAAAACGACATCTAAATCTGTAGACTCAGCTTTTACTAAAAAGCGACTGAGTTGATATGGTTCTAGAGGGGGATCGGCGACAGCAAAAACTAAAAGAATTTGATTGACATTCGCGATCGCTGGACGATCCAATTGATTTTTTCTGGGTAAAACATCAGCGATCGCGCCTCGTTGACCAGCCCAATCTGGTTCTTCTACTAGGACGCGATCGCCTACCATTACCTGCTGCCCAATTTTTTTTAAGCGCGTTCTACGAGTACAAAGGAGGAGTGGGGGATGGAGGGATGCACAAGACAAAGAAGAAGGGACAGATAAGGAAGAAAATAGCTTTTTGTCTTCCTTGTCCTCTTTATCTTTTTCCTCACTTGCTAGATCTAGCTGTACTCGATAAAAATTAGCTTGCACGGCTAATACCGTACCCAACAACGTGAAGGAATTTTGTAATACTTCCGTCATGAGGTACTAATGGGACGGCGTACTAATAAAGAAAAATAGCCCGCACAATCTGTAATTTGTTCTACCTGATAACCTGCCATTATCAAACTATCAGGAACTTGCTCAATTGGCTCACCCGGATCTAGCCAAACTTCTAATAAATATCCGGGTTGCATTTGTTCTAAACGAAGTTTTGTGCGTACAAAATTAATCGGGCAAGGGGTGCCGCGCAAGTCCAGTTGAGCATCAGGAGTTGAAACAGAAAATAGACTCATCTTTGATGAAAGAAATTGCCCAGAAAACCTTCTATACCACTTTTACCAGTGCGGTCTCCTCTAATTTTAGCTAGCTTTTCTAACAATTCTCGTTCCTCTGGAGTTATCTTGTTCGGAATATCAATCAATACTGTGAGCATGTGGTCGCCCCGACTCACTGGGTTCCCCAAACGTGGCACACCACGATTTTCTAATTTCATTACCGTATTTGGTTGAGTGCCAGGTGGAATAATTAGTTCCACAGGCCCATCTACCGTATTTACTTCAAAACGAGAACCTAAAATCGCTTGGAGATAGCTAATTTTTATTTCCGAAAGAACATTAATGCCTTCTCGCTGGAATTCTTGGTCTTCATTGACGAACAAGTAGACGTACAAGTCTCCGGGTGGACCTCCACGTTGACCTGCGTCTCCTTCTTGAGATATCCGTAAGCGTGTACCGTTATCTACCCCAGCAGGAATAGTAATTTTGAGTTTTTTGGTAACTTGATTTGCACCCTTACCGTCACAAGCATCGCATTTGTCTTCTATAACCGAACCTGTGCCATTACAAGTGGGACAAGTCGATACTTGAGTAAAACTACCAAATGGCGTCCTTGTGACACGGCGTACTTGACCCGAACCGCTACAAGTAGAACAAGTACGAGGGCGAGTTCCGGGTTTAGCACCAGAGCCGTTACAAGCTTCACAAGTCTCTAAATGCGAAATGCGAATTTCCTTTTCACCACCAAATACTGCTTCTCGAAAGTCTAACTTCAGGTCTAGCCGTAAGTCATCACCCCTAACTGGACCACTGCGTCGTCTTTGGGTTTGAGTACCCATACCACCAGCAAAGCCACTGAAGATGCTTTCAAAGATATCGGCAAAACCGCCCATATCAACATCTTGGTAGCCTACACCAGCACCAGCAGAAACTCCAGCTTCACCAAAGCGGTCATAACGAGCACGAGTTTCGGGTTCTGAGAGAATCTCATAGGCACGGTTAATTTCCTTAAAGCGTTCTTCGGCTCCCGGTTCCTTGTTCACATCTGGGTGATACTTCCGGGCTAGACGGCGATAGGCATGTTTGATTTCTTCTTTATCGGTGTCACGAGAGACACCCAGAATTTCGTAGTAGTCGCGGGCCATATAGCAAAGGTGAAAGTTAAAAGGTAGAAAGCAGCTATGCAGGTATAACTTCGTAGACGCACAAGACTTAAGGCGTCAACTCTATTGAGTTGCAACTTCCTCTAAAAATCATGAGACGAATATCGCCTCAAGAAGTTTGGGCAAACAGAAGGCAGAAGGCAACAGTTAAATTTTCTTAATAATATAATTTTACCTTTTACCTTTTATATAAATCACCAGCAAGTTGCCAGCAACAGGTACTTTTTTCGTGAAGCAGCGCCAATTGCGGAGCCACTGCGCCCTTAGAGGTTTCTTAGCCAGTGCATTGGGCGGCGTACCGCTCTTGTTGCACCGGGGGTTCCGTTGTCGCGATGCCGTGAAAAACGACAAAAGCTTTAGCCTGAAGCTGTCTCTTTTACAATTGTGCTACGTATGAGAGCAAAACTCTGCCCATCAATTAGAGGGGCTAGCCGCACTTATAGGTGTGGAAAACCCCCCATGAGTCTGATGACAAAGCAAATCATTTCTATAATCTAGCAAAAAAGGATAGTGGTTAGTTTTGTTGTTTGTTCCAAACAACCAGCAACAACTAACTACTAACACTAAACACTACTCTATGGCTTCATAATCAGCATGTAGAGTATTTTCATCTTCAAAATTAAAGTTCAATTGCGGTGTCAGCGTGCTATGCAATGGTTCAGATTGTTCAGGACTAGAAGAACTATCTGTATATGAAATGACATCATCTGTTTGACCATCGTTAACACGGTTGTAGACTTCAGCTCCAATGCTAAATAGAGTTTGCTGAAAATCTTCTAAGCGCTGTTTGAATTCTGCAACAGAAATGCTTGATTCATAAATCGCTGCTTGGAGATGGGCAAGTTTTTCATCTGCCAAACTTTTCATCTGTTTGCTGATTAAGTTGCCATTATCTTTGAGTGTTGATTCGTAACTATACAACAAATTGTCTGCTTGGTTTTTCAATGCTGCTATTTCTATACGTTTTTTGTCTTCTTCAGCAAACACTTCAGCCTCTTGTCGCATCCGTTCAACTTCGTTGCTGCTTAAGCCACCTGTGTTGGTAATCCGAATACTCTGCTCTCTACCTGTACCTTTGTCTTGGGCAGAGACTTTCATGATACCGTTGACGTCGATTTCAAAACTAACTTCGATTTGCGGTACACCACGGGGTGCTGGAGGAATTCCTGTGAGTAGAAATTTACCCAAGCCTTTGTTATCTTTTGCCATCGCCCGTTCACCTTGAAGGACGTGTATTTCTACAGAGGTTTGTCCATCAACAGCTGTGGAAAAAATTTGGGATTTACTGGTAGGAATTGTGGTGTTACGTTCAATGATTTTTGTGAATACTTCTCCTAAAGTTTCAATTCCTAGTGATAGAGGTGTAACATCCAATAAAAGCAGATTATCAACTTCGCCACCCAAAACCCCAGCTTGGATAGCGGCTCCGAGTGCTACTGCTTCGTCTGGGTTAATAGAGCGATCTGGTGTTTTGCCGTTAAAAAATTTAATTAAGGCATTTTGGACAGCAGGAATACGAGTAGAACCCCCTACCAAAATAATTCGATCAATATCTTGTGGTTTGAGGTCTGCATCTTTGAGTGCTTGCACCATCGGTTTGATGATGTCTTCTATAAAATGACCTGTCAATTCTTCAAATTTAGCACGGGCGAGTTCCATTTCTAAATGCTTCGGGCCTGTTTCATCCGCAGTGATAAACGGCAAGTTAATTGAAGTACTCATCATGCTTGAGAGTTCAATTTTTGCCTTTTCTGCTGCTTCCCGCAAGCGTTGCAAGGCCATTTTATCTTGGGAAAGATCGATTTTTTCTTGTTGTAAAAATGTATTTATCATCCAACGGACGATACAGTTATCAAAATCGTCTCCACCCAAGTGATTATTACCACTCGTTGCTTTAACTTCAAACACACCATCCCCTAATTGCAAGATGGATACATCGAAAGTACCACCTCCCAAATCAAAAACTAAAATTAATTGTTCTTGGTCTTGCTTATCTAAACCAAAAGCTAAAGCGGCTGCGGTTGGCTCGTTGATGATCCGCAGTACTTCAAGTCCAGCGATCGTACCAGAATCTTTTGTTGCTTGTCTTTGAGCATCTGTAAAATAAGCAGGTACGGTAATTACTGCTTTTGTTACTGGTTCACCCAAAAAGTTTTCCGCATCCTGTTTAAGTTTTTGTAGGATCATGGCGGAAATTTCTTGTGGTGTGTAGTTACGTCCACGAATTTGAACATCAACAGTATCATCTCGACCTTTGACACAGTTGTAAGGTACGCGATCGCGTTCTGCATCTGTGTCATCCCAGCGACGACCAATGAACCGTTTTATACTGTAGATTGTATTTTCCGCATTTGTTACAGCTTGGCGCTTTGCCAGTGAACCGACCAAGCGTTCACCCCCTTTGCCAAAGCCCACAATACTAGGAGTAGTTCGTCCGCCTTCTAAATTAGCAATAACAATTGGTTGACCACCTTCTAAAACTGCGATGCAACTGTTGGTAGTGCCTAAGTCGATCCCAATAACTTTTCCCATATATATAGCAGTATTTTTACTGGGTATTTATTTATCGAAGTATAAGCAACAGCTTTTGGAGGACAGTTATTTCAGTGGTATTTGTCCATTGATAACTGTCTCTCCGTAAGCATTTCCACTGAGGAAGGCGACAAAACTTCGGGCGTTATATTTCGCGGACTACCTTTTATGCGTTTTTATACGCAATGAGCGCCTAGTTAGTCATTGGTTATTAGTCTATTGACAAATGACAAACAACAATTTAACTATGTTACAGGAGGAGACTGATTTTCCTCTGAAGATGGCGTATCTTCTTTAGGAGCAGCCACCTTAACCATTGCATGGCGTAGCACGCGATCGCCCAAGTAATATCCGCGTACTAACTCTTCTAACACTGTTCCTTCAGGATATTCATCCGTAGGTTCGCGCATTACTGCTTCGTGTAGGTTGGGGTCAAATGGTTGTCCTTCAGGACGCATGGGTGATACACCTAAGCGCTTCAGGCTATCTACTAGTAATTTGTAAACTCCTTGATAACTTTTGTGAATTCCCATTTCCCCATCGTCTTGGGGTTTGATTTGCGATCGCGCCCGCTCGAAATTATCGACTACTGGTAGCAATTCATTAATTGCATTCCGCTTTGCTTGCACTTCTAGATCCTCTTTTTCTTTGATTGTGCGTTTGCGGTAATTCTCAAAATCTGCCGCAATTCGCATATACTGGCTGCTACGTTCTTCTAACTGAGCTTTGAGAGATTCGATTTGTTGATTCATCTGTGGTGATGCAGCCGTATCAACTGTTGTTGTCTGACTAGCAGCAACCCCATTTTCTTGGCTGGGTGTAACTGTGTTTTCGGGTAGGTTAGTTTCGGTTGTCACTTCGTCTGTCACCTCGGTGCCAGGTTCGTTGTCATTCATTGGAACTGAGGAGTCACTATTCATTGTTTGCTTGACCTCTGTTGGTTCACCCACTTGCTGATTTGTGTTGTTTTTATATTCGTCCATCATTATGTACTTATCCCAGATGCTTGATACGACAATTTATCGCCATCTTTGCAGTCATACATTAAACTTCTTGTAGAAATTGAGAAAAAATTAAGGACTAAAGTAAAGGTTAAAAAATGAGAAAACCTCTGCCTTTGAGTCTTTAACCTTGCTATACAAGAGCGCAAGAAGTAGTCTCTTGCTAGAGATTGCAACAGTAGGCGCATTTTGTTGCCGATATCTCCTGGAATTGATATCACCGTCATCTATTTTGACAAATGCTGGACATATTATGTGCAGATACTGATGCTAGTAGTCTGTCAATTTTCAATTTATATTAAATGGTATGTAAATTCTTGTTCACAGCTTGGGAATACTCTATTGAGAGATTCCTGCTATTTATAGCTGATTTATGACTAACTCGTCACCACAACGGCGTAGTACAGCTCTGTCTACCAGAGTCGAATTTTCGCCCTTCGGCAACAAACTTGTACAATCTGGCTTTGTCAACAGCGAACAGATGAGACAAGGGCTGATTGAAAGCCGTAAGTCTGGTATTCCTTTAACAGAAGTACTCGAATCAATATCGGGACGGCAATTATCACCAGAATTACTTAGGCAGTATAAAAAACAACAGCTATTTGAACTTAAAATACTTTACGGCGTAGAATCCCTCGATCCGGAAATTAGTTCAGTAGGCAACACAACAGTAGCCCATCTGATTGATAGTCTCATTTCAATTGATATTTGTCGTCGTCACCGCTTGGTACCACTGTCGAAAAACGAGGAGCAAAACCCACCCTCTGTTTTAGTGGCGATGGTCGATCCAGATAATCTAGAAGCTTCGGATGACTTAAATCGGGTTTTGCGTCCCCAAGGGTTGACCTTGCAGCGCATGGTAATTACCCAAGAAGACTACCAATTGTTGATCAATGTATACCTGGATGATTTAGCTGTTCGGCAAAAGCACTTAGAACAAGAAAAATATACAGATATTAATCAAGATTTAGAAAATCTAGACAACCTCAACCTAGACGACGCTCCAGAGGAATCCGAGGCTGATTTGGGAGCAGCGATGAAAGGTGCTGAGGATGCTCCTGTAATCAATCTGGTTAACAGAATTTTGGCAAAAGCATTACATGAGAAAGTATCTGATATTCACATAGAACCTCAAGAAGAAAACCTCCGGATTCGCTTTCGTAAAGACGGGGTGTTACGGGAAGCTTTCGACCCTTTGCCCAAAAAAATTATTCCTGCTGTGACTGCACGGTTTAAGATTATCGCCAGTTTAGATATTGCAGAACGACGCTTACCCCAAGATGGACGGATTAGGCGATTGTTCGAGGGACGTAAAGTGGACTTCCGTGTTAATACCTTACCCAGTCGCTACGGGGAAAAAGTTGTACTGCGAATTTTAGATAACTCTGCAACTCAACTAGGTTTGGATAAGTTAATTACTGATCCAGAGACATTACATATTGTCCAGGAAATGGTGAGCCGTCCTTTTGGGTTAATTTTAGTAACTGGGCCAACAGGTTCTGGTAAAACAACTTCGCTATATTCGGCACTAGCAGAAAGAAATGAGCCGGGAATCAATATCAGTACTGTAGAAGATCCAATTGAGTATAGCTTGGCGGGAATTACTCAAGTACAAGTGATTAGAGAAAAAGGATTAGATTTTGCGACTGCATTACGAGCATTTTTGCGGCAAGATCCAGATGTGCTGCTGGTGGGTGAAACAAGGGATAAGGAAACAGCAAAAACAGCGATTGAAGCAGCATTAACTGGTCACTTGGTATTGACTACTTTACATACTAATGACGCCCCTGGTGCGATCGCTCGTTTAGGAGAAATGGGTATTGAGCCTTTTATGATTTCCAGTTCGCTGATCGGTGTTTTAGCACAGCGTTTGGTACGGCGTGTTTGTTCTGAGTGTCGCATTCCTTACACACCCACAGTAGAAGAACTTGCACGCTATGGTTTGTCAGCTTCCCAGGAAGTAGGAATAACCTTTTATAAAGCTAATACTCTGACCCTAGACCAAATTCAAGAAGCCAAAACCCAAGGTCATTTATGTCCAAGCTGTAATGGCGTGGGCTACAAAGGACGTTGTGGCGTTTATGAGGTGATGCGAATCAGCGAAAATTTGCAAACCCTCGTTAACGAAGAAGCACCAACAGAACGCATCAAAGAAGTTGCAGTAGAAGAGGGTATGAAAACTCTACTGTCGTACAGCTTGGATTTAGTACGTCAAGGTTCAACCACTCTAGAAGAAGTAGAACGAGTCACCTTTACTGACACAGGACTAGAAGCAGAATTGAAAGCCAAACGCAAAACTAGTCTTACCTGTAGGACTTGTAATGCTGGATTGCAGCCTGAATGGTTGGATTGTCCATATTGTCTTACACCTCGTTTTCAGGATTAGTCAATAGTCATTTGTTACTGGTCATTTGAATAACAACCAACAACCAACTAATAACAAAGGGAAAAAACTATGGAAATGATGATTGAAGATTTAATGGAGCAAATGATTGAAATGGGTGGTTCGGATCTGCATTTATCTGCTGGTTTGCCACCATATTTTCGTATCAGTGGTAAACTGACGCCCATCGGAGAAGAGCCACTATCTGGCGATCAATGCCAAAGATTAATTTTTAGTATGCTCAATAACTCCCAACGAAAAACATTAGAACAGAACTGGGAGTTAGATTGTTCTTATGGCGTAAAGGGGTTAGCACGTTTCCGCGTCAATGTCTATAAAGAACGCGGTTCTTATGCAGCTTGTTTGCGAGCATTAAGTTCTAAAATACCTAACTTTGATAAATTAGGTTTGCCCGATGTAGTAAGAGAAATGTCGGAAAAACCTAGAGGATTAATTTTAGTTACAGGTCCCACTGGTTCTGGAAAAACAACTACTCTAGCGGCAATGGTTGATTTAATTAACCGCACACGAGCAGAACATATTTTGACAGTTGAAGATCCGATAGAGTTTGTTTACGAACCAATCAAAAGTCTTGTTCATCAAAGACAATTGGGTGAGGATACAAAAAGTTTTGCCAATGCTTTAAAAGCTGCTTTGCGGGAAGATCCAGATATTATTCTTGTGGGAGAAATGCGGGATTTAGAAACTATTTCTTTAGCAATCTCTGCTGCTGAAACTGGGCATTTAGTATTTGGTACTTTACACACAAGTTCAGCAGCACAGACTGTTGACAGAATTATTGACGTTTTCCCTCATGAAAAACAAACCCAAGTTAGGGTACAGTTATCTAACTCTCTAGTAGCAGTATTTAGCCAAACTTTAGTTTCTAAAAAAAATCCCAAACCTGGTGAATTTGGTCGGGTGATGGCACAGGAAATAATGATAGTTACTCCGGCTATTTCTAACTTAATTCGCGAAGGCAAAACAGCACAAATTTACTCCGCTATTCAAACGGGTGGCAAATTGGGTATGCAAACTCTGGAGAAAGTTTTAGCTGATTTGTATAAATCAGGAATTATCTCTTTTGAAGCAGCAATGTCTAAAACTTCTAAGTCAGATGAAGTGCAACGTCTAATTGGTCCTGCTGCATCACCTGCTGCTGGAAAAGTAGGTACTGCTGGAACTGTAAAAGCACATTAAAAATTTTGTTGTTTAAGTATTTCTCAAAAATCAACAAATAACAAGCAACAATTTATTATTAATTTCATGCGGATAGAGGAATTTTATGCCTGCATTCGTTGCTCGTGTTCGGGATTCGCAAGGGAAATCAAAAACAGAAAAATTATTTGCGAAAAATTTGGTAGAAGCACGTACAAGACTTAGACAGCAAGGATTTGTTGTCCAAGAATTAAAAAAATCTGAAGGTTTGGGAAATTTTGATCTGAAAAAATTTCAGACTTCATTAGTCAAGGTTTCAGTTAAGGATAAAGCTGTTTTTTCTCGTCAATTTGCGGCTTTGGTGAATGCAGGAGTAGCTATTGTTAGAAGTTTGGGAGTACTGTCTGAGCAATGTAGTAATCCTAAACTTAAACAATCTCTTGTGGATATTAGTAATGATGTCCAAAATGGGATAAATCTTTCGGATGCAATGCGTAAGCATCCTGATTGTTTCGATGGTTTATATGTCAGCATGATTCAGGCTGGTGAAGTTGGCGGTGTGCTAGACGAAGTACTAAATCGATTAGCCAAATTATTAGAAGATGTAGCTCGTTTACAAAACCAAATTAAATCAGCGCTTGCTTATCCTGTTGCGGTTAGTATTATTGCGGTTTCTATTTTTGTGGGGATGACAGTATTTCTAATTCCAATTTTTGCCAAAATTTTCCAAGAGTTAGGAACAGAATTACCTCCCTTGACTCAATTTATGATGTTTTGTAGCGAAACTTTGCGGAGTTGGCGAATTTTGGTTGTTATTGTTTCTTTGATAGGATCAGGAATTGCTTATAAACAGTACTATAAAACCCGTATTGGGAAGGAAACAATTGATCGTCTTTCCTTAAAAATGCCGTTGTTTGGTGACTTAATTCAAAAGTCATCTGTTGCTCGTTTTAGTCGTACTTTTGGTGCTTTGACTCGTTCAGGTGTACCAATTCTGACTTCTTTAGAAATTGTGCGAGATACTTCTGGTAATCAAGTTGTTTCAAATGCTATTGATGGAGCAAGGGCAGAAATTCAACAAGGAGGAATGATTAGCATCGCCTTACAAAAAGAGCAAGTTTTTCCGCCTATGGCGATTCAAATGATTAGCATTGGTGAAGAAACTGGTGAATTAGATGGCATGTTAATGAAAATAGCTGATTTTTACGAAGATGAAGTAGAGCAAGCAGTCAAAGCACTTACCAGTGTTTTGGAACCTATTATGATTGTCGTTTTAGGAGGAATGGTTGGTACTATTTTGATGTCGATGTATTTGCCTTTATTTAAGGTGTTTGAAAAGCTGGGTTAGTCGAAAAATTAAGGATAAAGGATGAAAGATAAAATTATTTTTTTCATCCTTAATTAAAAAAAATAATAATTTATAATTCATAATTTTAATCATGTTTATCAAAGAATCATATTATGAAAACAGTTCAGCTGAGTACAGTAATTATATTGGTGCGATCGCTTTACTCAAGCAATATCGTCCATACTTAGAAATGATTCCTAGTCTACGTCGTGCAGACGAAAGTATTATCACCGATGTGGATTAATAAAAATTTTAGATTTTTTTATTTAAATTTAAAGCTATATTCAATACTTTTACGGGAACAATAAAACCATCGGAAACAAAGCATTAATATTACATATCGATGGATAAAATTGAACATCTTTTCCAAGCATCTGTTGAACAGTTGGTAAGAGAGATTGTTGCAGTTAATCATGCTTGGAAAGCTGCACGAAAATTATTTGGTGATGATTCTCCTCTCTCTACTTCAACACGAGATTTAAAAACGTGCTTGCAGGTACGGTTACTAAGAGAACATGCTCCTGATCAAGTTTATCTAGTTAAGGATTCAGTTGAATCTAATCAAGTAGGTGAGGAAATTTACAGCTTGCAACTACGGGAAAAGATAGGCGATCGCTTGTATGCAGAACACCTCCCTGTGAGAGTAGCGAAAGAATTTCTCACAGAGCAAGAATTACATAAATTTACTAAACAATCAATAAATATAAATTAAAAGGAGAGCTATATGGATATGCTCAAAATTTGGGACATTATTTGGGATAATACTCCTTTTCACTACGCAACAGCCATATTATTAATATTGGCAATTTGTGTTGAGTTATATAGCATGTTTTGTTATTGCTTGAAGTTTCGTACAACTCAAACTGCTATTAATCTTTTGACTAAATGGTTCAAGGGTCAAAATTTAAATCATCGAAGTGTTGAAGTTCGTAGTTGGTTGAATGAACATTTAGGAACTGATGAACAGCATAGAATTCAACGCATAAATCATAAATATCTACTGATTAAATATCCAGCTATTTTATCTCGTTCTGTACCGCGTAGTTCTCTTCGTTTTGTCACAACTCTTTGTACTGCTATTGGTGTTTTGGGAACTTTTTATGGTATTCAACAAGGATTGCAAAATGTCAATTTAGATACCAGAAATATTGAGCAATTAATGCCTGCTATTAAACAATTAATTGCAGGTATGAAAACAGCTTTTTCAACATCATTAATGGGACTCGGCTCTGGTAGTGTTTTTACCTTAGTTTTATTCACCACTGATTCTATCAAACAAAATCAACGTGACGGTCTACGTGAAAAATTAGATGAGATAGCTACTCAAGAAATAGCAGCAGTTCAAGAAGCAAATAGTCTTCAACAGATTGTTAATAATTTAAATCGTGTTGCTAAAAATTTATCTTGGCTACAACCACCAAATGCAGAATTGATTGGAGAATTGATTGGAGAAGCAATTGGTCAGCAAATACGAACAATTCTTTTACCGGGACTGAAAGCTATACATCAAGAGCAGCATCAGACAAGAGAATTACAGGAAAATCAAGGACAGAGAGTTTTAGAGAACCTAATTCAAGATTTACGAATTCAGATATTAGAACCGATAGCAGATAGACTTGATAGAAGTGCTGAATTAACAGAGCAAGCATCTGAAGCAGTCCTGACTCTTCACCGAGATTTGGGAACATCTATCACAACAATTCAGCATTTTCAGCAACAAACATTGACGCAACTCCAAGGATTTGCTAACGACTTAAGTCACACTCTCAGCCAATTTCAAACAGATACAAAAGGTGTTTTAGAACAAACAGCAGTAGAAATAAATCGTGCGGTTAATCAAAGTATTGAAGGAATGACTGCACAAAGAACCGCATTTCAAGAAAGTGCTGAAAATGCAGCCGCAACGTTTAGAGGGATTAGAGAAGAATTGGAACAAGCTTTGCAACAACGAGCAAAGATCGAAAAAGAAATGTTACAAGAAACTCGTACTGGAATGATTAATATTCTTTCTCAAGCTCATACGTCTTTTAAAGAAGAATTACAAACTACTGGAAATGAAGCATCTTCTCTGATGAATAGAGCCAAAGATAACTTACTTAATACTTTGGGAAATATTGATCATAAACTTATGGCTTGTCATCATACGATTGAGGAAGCTTTAACAGCATTTCGTGAAGAATATCACGCAAATTTGCATAATTTTTTTGAACAGCAAAATAATCTTCTAGAGGAAACACTAGGAGAACACAGAGATGGTTTATCAGGAGTGGTAAACCACCTCAATAATATTTTTCAAGAAGAATATCAGCGTAGAAGAGAATTATCTGAGCAAGTTCAAAAAGATATGATTTTAGTCAGTCGTACCAGTAGAGAAGTGGGCGAACTGGTAAATGCTATGGGACTAAATTCAAGTGATAGGCTAATACAATTACAAGAAATTGCTCGTGATCTTGGGACTCAACTTAGAGATATACAACGTGAGTATCGGGCATTATCTCACACTTTTGAAAGTTCATTAAACGCTTGGAAAAATCATTTTGAACAGACACAAACTCATTTTTTCAATGAAGCAGATACTGCAATAACTCAAGTTTGTCAAAACTTATATAATTCTGCTGATGTTCTCGTCAAAGCTACCGATAACCGTAATCACTTCAACGGAAACCATTAAAATGCAAAATTTTACATGGGATTACGAACCAGAAAATACCGAAAATGATGATGCAAGTATATATCTTTCTATCGGTGATTTAATGTCTGGATTACTAATGTTCTTTGTACTGCTTTTTATCACTGCGTTAGCTCAAATTGATGAGCCTAAACGAGTAGTGATTGGTAATGTGATTGGAGAAATGAAAAACAATAATATTAACGTTCAGGTTAATCCTGAAACTGGAGATATTAGTATTGAGGAATCAATTCTCTTTGCTCAAGGGAGTACAGAACTTAAACCAAAAGGAAAAGATTTCCTTCGTAGATTTATTCCTGTGTATAGTCGAGTTATTTTCTCCAAACCAGAAATAGAAAACGAAATTTCTCGTGTTGTGATCGAAGGTCACACTAGTTCTGAAGGAGATGATAAAACGAATATGGAATTGAGTGTCCTGAGAGCTTCATCTGTATATAAGTTCATATTTTATGATTTGATTTTTTCGACTAAAGCATCTTTAAGTCAGAAAATTTTAGCCGCAGGAAGAGGAGAAATTGAAGCCGATAAAACTCGTGATAACCCTGCTGATCGTAAAGTACTATTCCGTTTACAATTTCGTAGTGATGAGCTAGCCAAAAAATCATTATAATGGTCAAAATCGAAATCATCTAGCATCTTCAATAAATTAAATAAATCTGAAGGTTTGTAGTGAGGGCTTTAGCCCTCTAAATTTAAGCACTGAAGTGCTTACTACAAACTTATCTCACAAATTGGGGCATAATTTCGGCGGCGGTGAATATTCCGTGGATACCGCGTTGGTGTAGGTTTATTCCTGCTTTGAGATAGCCGAAAGCTGGACCACACACGTTTGCAGCCATGCTGGTTTCATCTCCTAATGTGAAGGTATGGGTGGAAATCTTACCTTCAAAAGTCCGCCCTGTGATTTTGACGTTGGTGCTGAGGGGCTTTTTGGGATTTCTGGTATCGACAACACCGCCAACAGTGACGCGATCGCGCGCACAAATTCCTGCTAACTCTAACATCACATCGTCGGCGTGTTCCATATTTTCTAATGTCAACACACCATTAGTTTTATCTAAAAGTGCTTCTACTTCTGCATCTGTCATCGCCCTAGCTGTTTCTACATTGTAACCAGGCATATGGGCAATATCTTCGCGGATAGTGGCACGGTAAGCTTCCCAATTAGCAATCCCCACCCCAAAAGTAATTTCGACTCGATGAATTTCTGCATAACTTTGAGCTGCGATCGCTGCTGCTGCTGTTAATAGTCCCGGTGTCGCGCCGCATCCTGTCATGTAGGTAATACCTGCGGTTTGTAGTTCCTCTTTTAAGGTTAATAACTGTTCTACTGCACTGGTGCGTTTAATCGCATCTACTAATACCCCACGCCAACCAGAATCAATAAATTGCTTGGTGACAGTGGCGATAAAGTCATTAGGTAAGTTTGGTAAAGCCAAAAAATAACCATCTACAGGCTGATTACTTTCGATTAAATCTTGAATACTTTGATTGGTTAATGTACCAAATGGTTCTAAATAACCAAGCGAACCTTGAGATTGATATGTAGTGATGCACTTTTCGGCATTTAAACCCTCGGTAGCATAAGCATAACCTTTGTTATCTGCTGCTGCTACTAATATCATTTCTTGTTTCTGGGCTAGGACTTTCGCCGCAGCTTGTCCCAATCCGCCAAAACCCAGTACTCCGATACGTATCGCTTGAGCAAAATTGGTAGAACCTATTATTTGTTCTGTATGCATGGTTAATTAGCTCAGTTAAATAATTAGCTTTCGCATTTAGCTTTAGTTCTAAGTCTTATGACTGTAGCTTTTGGCTAGTCGCGAGAAATTTTATCTTGATTTATTATGCTGGGTTGTTGGCTTGGCAGATCGATTTTTTATTTTTAGATACAGATTTTCTCCACAAAGAACTCCAAAGCAAAGCATCGTAGTACCTAGTGCGGAATCAGTGGTTTTCGGTGCAGGAATTTTTTCAGTACAAATTTAAGTGCGTTCGCGTAGCGTCTCCTTTGGAGAATCGCTTCTCATCTTGCAAAATTCATCATAATGATAGAGTTTTTCAATAAAAATCATTGTTTTTTAACAGATATTACTGTCTAACCTAACCATAGTTATGGTTTCGCCGTTTTTAACAAATTTCTTGAGAGTTAAATTTTGAGCTTGACTTCTCGATTAGGTTAAGAGAAACTTACATGTAATAGATGTGTTAACTAATAAGATTAATAACTTTTGTAAATTTTCTGAGATATATATTTTGAGAGATGGAACATTAGTTAACAAATAGCTAATTTTGTGGCTAAGGAAAAATGCTGTTCCCTAGAGCTACATTTTTAGCCATTTGCTAGAGCAGTACAAGCCAAGCGTACTATTTGTGGTTAGACCAAAAGCATGGAGACATTAGAATTCATCATTTATCCAGATGGTCGGGTACAGGAGAAAGTCACAGGTATTGTAGGTAATTCCTGCGCCGAAGTGACTGCGGCTATAGAAGCACAGCTGGGACAAGTGCTTAGTCATGAGCCAACATCAGAATTCTTTGCCGCCAAGGTGCAGCAATCTGGAGTGGTGAACACACAAACCACTCATAGCGGTTGGTAAATTTACACAAACACAAACATTTAGTTTAGTCGATTCATAACCACCATGTCACACTTTAGCCAAATTAAAACCCAAATCCGTAACCTTGAGTCTTTGCAAGATGCTCTCTCTGACTTGGGTTTAGACTGGAAGCAAGGGCCGCGTCAAGTGCGTGGCTATCGTGGTCAAACTCACAGTGCTGAGATTACTATCGAGCAAGAAAATGGCTACGATGTTGGTTTCAAATGGAATGGCAAAGAATACGAACTGGTAGCTGATTTGCAATATTGGCAACAAAACTTATCTGTGGAAGGATTCTTGCGCCAGGTAACGCAGCGCTATGCTTATCAAACAGTCATGAAAGAGACAGTAAAGGCAGGCTTTCAAGTTGCTGAACAACAAAAAAATGAAGATGGTTCAATTCGTCTGGTAGTGCAACGCTGGAGTGCGTAATGTCTGATTTTTTGCCGTCGCTGGAAGAACAGGAAGATAACCGATCTGGACTCGAACCAGAATTAGGCGGCTTTTTGCGGGACGCCCCAGAACGCTCTGGTTTAGAGCCGGAGTTAGGGGGTATGCTACGTCAAAAGGGTGTGTATGTTGATGAAATCACTTGTATTGGCTGTAAGCACTGCGCTTTTGTTGCCCGTAACACTTTCTATATAGAACCAGATTATGGGCGATCGCGTGTCATGCGTCAAGATGGTGATTCCGAGGAAATAATTCAAGAGGCAATAGATACTTGTCCAGTTGATTGTATCCATTGGATTGATTACACCGAAATAAAACGTTTGGAAGAAGAACGTAAGTATCAAGTCATACCTGTTGTCGGCTACCCTGTAGAAGGTGCAGTTGCAACTTCTGAGCGACGACGCAAAAAGCAAAAATCAAAACCAAAAAAATCCCGTTATTAAATACAACTGGTTCCGAAATAATCATAAAGAAGACGGCTGGAAATCCAGCCTTTTTATTTTTTCAAGCAAATTATTCACATTTTTAGTTTTTTTATTTTGTGCTTCATGATTTTTTGATAAAAATTTTATGTAAAAACGTGAATTGTTTGTGAACTTGCTTGATTTCTAGTGTTGTTTTAGATTTGATTGCTTTAACATCTTTAATTAATGCTTCACTAAAGAATATAAAATGTGAAGCAGTGGGTATGTGCAGACGCTAGCACAACTCTGAAATAAAAAGTCAGAGGACGCTCTTATGTTTAAGCTAGGTTCAACAAATTCAATCTTCCTGGCTCACATCCAGCAAGTATTGCTAGGGGGTAGTCTTTTCATCGAATATGATCTAGTGCTTCAGAGTGTCTATGCTGTGAGGATTCCTGGTGGTTTAACTCCACCCTGAGTAGATTGATTTAAATGCTTCTGTCTGTAGTTGTAAAAAGTGATAAGGATTCTATTCTCTTAATCTTGCTGGAGAGAGATTCTACACGACAACATAGAAGTTTATTCTATGTTTACCTTTCAGTACTGCAAATGTACTAGGTTGACCATGAATTTTTCGCCAATAGTTTAGTTAATCTGGATGAATAGGTGTGTTAACACTTTATCCATATATATATTACTGAATAATAAAATCAAGAGTTTGCCAAATATTAAGGGTAAAGCCTTACTTTGTATAATTCTTTGAAACATTTATTCAGTAAGAGTGACTGGAGTAACATTCAAAGTCGCTTTGGATAAGTGTCACTTAATTTATTTGCAAAAACGAAGGTTTAGACTATAGTTGAGTTTTTGTCACAAGGGTAAAGTAACAACACTTTGTACCCAGAAAATTATCGCGACATAACAGATTTTATCTCTGCAATTAGGATATTAAACGTAGTTGGTAATTGCTTAATTCTGTTACCGCTCTTCAGAGTAACACAACACAACACAAAAGACTAAACTTGATATGACTTCAATGCCAAATATTCCCTCAGTTGCTATATGTATTCCCACTTATAATCAAGCCCAATACTTGATTGAGTCCGTAACTAGTGCTTGTCGCCAAACTTATCCAAACGTGGAAGTATGGGTTTCAGACGATCACAGTACTGACAAAACACCTCAAGTGATGGAAAAGTTGTGTCAGCAGTTTCCGCAAGTGCATTACTATCAGCAACCTAAAAACATGGGTATTGCTGGTAATAATTCTTGGTTAATGAGTCAGCCAAAAACTGACTTTATCGTACGTCTAGACTCAGATGATGCTTTAATGCCAAATTACGTGGAGAAATTAGTTTCTCTGCTACAAAAATATCCAGAAGCTGGTTATGCTCATACTGCTATCCAGGAAATGGATGAGTATGGAAAAAATCATTCCATAGGACGAGTTGTCAGAAAAAAAGAGTTTCAAAATTCAGATGACGCGCTAATGGCAGCAGTTACTGGCTATAGAGTAGCAGCGAATATTATCATGTTTAGAACCAAGGCACTCCAAGAACTAAGATATTACGAAAATGGGCCTGAATATGTTGAAGATTATGATTTATCTGTCAGAATCGCCGATGCTGGCTATGGAAATGTTTATGCAGATGAAATATTAGCAAAATATCGAGTTTGGACTGATGTGAATAAAACACGTTCCAAACGGAAACATTTGCAGCTAAAAGGATATATTCGGATTTTTGAAGAGAGTTTTTTCCCTGCTTTTCAACGGCGAGGCTGGAACACAAAAGTGTTAGATAAACAGAGACGCAAGATAGCAATCATACACTCAGCCTATTGTTTTCTTCCTATTTTTAATCAAAAAGAAAGAGCAGAACTTGTTACCTTGTTAAAACAGTTGGGTGATTCGCCTGTTTTGCAACTGCGAATTTTTGCATTGTCTTTAGGTTTCGCTCCTTTCTTTGAATGGCAACATCACACAGAACTGAAATTAAAAGGTTTTGTTAAAGACTGGTTAAGCAAACTGAAAAACATGACAGCAATCAAAGCAGCAGGATAAGTTTTTTGGTGTAACTAAAAACAACCTTGATTGATGCAGGCTATGGTAAGAATACGCCACTTGTGAAACAGTAAGAGTTAAAAAATCTGACTGAGAGCAGATTGCAATTTGGTGAAGAACATGTATGAGAGCAAACGACCGTTCGCCCTTACACATGTTCTTCATTTATGTATTAGTTATGCAACTAAAAGATATTGGACATTATTAACTAACTTCTTTATTGTTGTGATTAAGGCAACACGCGTAATCAAACTGTAATCTTTCAATTCACACAGGTAATAAAAAGCTCTCGCCATAAGCATTTAGCTTCTCGGTGAGTGATTCACTATTTTTGATACCATCTAAAAAATGCGACGGCTTAAAACAGGTTCAAGTATGAGCAAAGGTACACTTTTTGACAAAGTTTGGGACTTACACACTGTTGGTACACTTCCTTCAGGACAGACACAACTATTAATAGGACTACACCTGATTCATGAAGTTACAAGTCCCCAAGCCTTTGCTATGTTGAGGGAGCGGGGTTTAAAGGTATTATTTCCAGAACGAACGATCGCTACAGTAGATCATATTGTACCGACAACCAATCAGGCACGTCCTTTTGCTGATACGTTAGCAGAAGAAATGATGCAGGCGCTAGAGCAAAACTGTCAAGAAAATGGCATTACCTTCCATAATATTGGTTCCGGTAATCAGGGTATTGTACATGTAATTGCACCAGAACAGGGACTTACCCAGCCAGGAATGACGATCGCCTGTGGAGATAGCCACACTTCAACTCATGGTGCATTTGGTGCGATCGCTTTTGGTATTGGTACTAGCCAAGTCCGCGACGTTCTCGCCTCCCAAACCCTGGCTTTATCTAAACTCAAAGTCCGCAAAATCGAAGTTAACGGCACTCTCAAACCAGGTGTTTACGCCAAAGATGTTATCCTTCATGTCATTCGTACCCTTGGTGTAAAAGGTGGCGTGGGATATGCCTATGAATACGCAGGTACTACCTTTGAGCAAATGAACATGGAAGAACGGATGACCGTTTGTAATATGTCCATTGAAGGTGGAGCGCGTTGCGGTTACATTAATCCAGATCAAGTCACTTACGAATATCTCAAGGGTAGAGACTTTGCTCCCAAGAGCGCAGACTGGGAAAAAGCAGTTGCTTGGTGGGAATCAATCAAGAGTGATATTGATGCTGAGTATGATGACATTGTAGTATTTGACGCCGCCGAAATTCCTCCTACAGTGACTTGGGGTATTACACCCGGTCAAGGTATTGGCGTTAACCAGTTTGTACCCTCCGCCGAACAATTAGCAGAAGAAGATCGCCAAATTGCCCAAGAAGCTTACATATACATGGATCTAGCTCCTGGTCAACCCATCCAAGGTATAAAAGTTGATGTCTGCTTTATTGGTAGCTGTACCAACGGCAGAATTAGCGATTTGCGAGAAGCAGCTAAAGTTGCCAAAGGGCGTCAAGTTGCCGAAGGAGTCAAAGCTTTTGTTGTCCCTGGTTCCGAACGAGTCAAACAACAAGCAGAAGCAGAAGGGTTAGATAAAATCTTTCAAGCAGCAGGTTTTGAATGGCGCGAACCGGGATGTTCAATGTGTTTAGCCATGAACCCCGACAAACTCCAAGGACAGCAACTCAGCGCTTCTTCTTCTAACCGCAACTTCAAAGGTCGCCAGGGTTCTTCCTCTGGTCGTACCTTGTTGATGAGTCCAGCAATGGTGGTAGCGGCGGCGGTAAAAGGCGAAGTTTTCGATGTGCGCGAGTTGTTGTAAGGGGATCGGGCATCAATCAGTTAACAGTGATCAGTTATCAAATTAAACTGATCACTGATTCATCCCCAATCCCTAATCCCTGATCCCCAATCCCTTTTCCCTTAATCGAGAATTTTATGGTAAGTGAAGTAAAAGCTGTTTCTGGACGTGGTATTTCTTTGGTAGGTGATGACATTGATACTGACCGCATCATTCCTGCCCGTTTTTTGCGCTGTGTTACTTTTGATGGTTTGGGCGAATATGTATTTGCTGATGATCGCGCCGCACTCAAAGGAGAACATGCTTTTGACCAACCGCACTATCAAGGCGCAAAGGTTTTAGTAGTTAATCGTAACTTTGGTTGTGGTTCCTCACGGGAACATGCACCCCAAGCGATCGCAAAATGGGGTATTCAAATATTAGTAGGTGAAAGCTTTGCCGAAATCTTTTTTGGCAACTGTGTAGCGATGGGCATTCCCTGCGTTACTGCTGATTCTAGCACTGTGAAACAATTGCAAGAAATTATCGCTGCCAATCCCCAAGCAGCTGTGACAGTAAATTTAGAAACCATGCAGGTGCAATGTGGTGATTTTTCTGCCCCCATCTCAATTGGAGAAGGTGCGAAAAATATGTTTGTTTCCGGTACTTGGGATGCTTGCGGTCAATTAGTAGCCCACGCAGATCAAATTCGGGCGACGGCGGCGAAATTACCGTACTTGAGTTGGATTGACAATTGAAGAAAATGGGCGTTGCTGAAATTTCTATTCTGCAACGCCAAATTTTGCATACTCAATTACAAAGATTGTATAAATTTTTGATTTTTAACTTCTCGGTGTAAATGGTTGTTGTTTATATTTACCTTATAAACTACTGACTAAGTAAAAACCGAAGCAAAGCTGTGTTTGATTTTAGTTCTAATGAAGAATGTTCTAAGACTGATAATTCGTTCTTTTTGAGATATTCAAACTCAACTCAATTTCTCCCACAACAATTACACTCTTCTGTTAAAAGTATTACTAAAAGAATTATTGATATATTAGGAGCGATTGTTGGTCTAGCAATCACAGCAATATTGACTATTCCCATTGCAATTGCTACATTTTTTGACGATCCTGGTCCTCTATTCTACAGCCAAATTCGCTGTGGTTTGAACGGGCGTACCTTTCGGATGTGGAAGTTCCGCTCTATGATTGTTGGTGCAGAGAAACTCAAGCACTTAGTAAAAAATGAAGCCACAGGTCACATTTTTAAATCTACTGATGATCCACGCATCACTCGTGTAGGTAAATTTTTACGTCGAACTAGTCTAGATGAATTTCCTCAATTTTGGAATGTTTTGCGAGGAGAAATGAGTTTAGTCGGTACTCGTCCACCGACTCCTGATGAAGTGATACACTACCAAATACATCACTGGCAAAGATTACGAGTCAAACCAGGTATGACAGGAGAATGGCAAGCAAATGGTCGTTCCAGCATCACCGACTTTGAGAAGATAGTCAGTATGGACATAGATTACCAAAGTAAATGGTCAGTAATGTACGACTTGAGTCTGATTTTCAAGACGATATGGGTAGTTGTCAAAAAACATGGAGCCTGTTAGATTTTTTATTCTTATCCTTCATCCCTTGACTCCACTACCAGTTTCTGTGGGTACAATGTAGCGTTGTAAAAATAAAAACACCAGCATGACTGGAAGAATAGAAATTACTGAGCCAGCAGCTACTAACCGCCAATCAAGAGAAAAAGTACCAGCTAGTTTCGCTACACCTAAAGGTAGTGTATACAAGCTTTCATCTTGAATAACAATCAAAGGCCACAAAAAATCACTCCAAGAACCGATAAAAACGAAAATTGCCAGGGTAACTAATGCAGGACGAACTGCTGGTAACATCACGTACCACCATATACCTAATTCTGAACAGCCATCCATACGTGCTGCTTCTTCCATCTCTTTGGGGACACTCATAAAAGCTTGTCGTAAGAGAAAAATCCCAAAAGCAGAAGCTAGGCTAGGAAAAATCATTCCTAAGTAGGTATTTCTTAAGCCCAACTGGACTGTCAAAATATACAGGGGTATCATCACGATTTGAAACGGAATCATAATTGTGGAAATAATCGCGATAAAAATCCAGTCTCTTCCCGCAAATGACAGTCTAGCTAAAGGATAAGCAGCTAAAGCGCAAAACAGTAAATTTAATCCGACAGTCAGTACAGCAACAAAAGTACTATTGAATAGATATTGTCCAAAAGGATTAGATTGCCAAACGTTAACAAAGTTTTCTAAAGTTGGTTGGCTTGGTAACAACTGCGGTGGTGACTGAAAGATATTTTCGCTTTGAGATTTGAGTGCAGTACTTAAGAGCCAAAATAAAGGGAAAAGCGTTGCTAATGCGATCGCACTTAATATAGTGTACGTGCCGATGTTTTTTGTTTGTGAGTTGTGGCTGTAAAAACTCATAATCTTAATTGGGAATGGAGTTCAGCAATATTTGATTGTAGTCAAATTTTATTCATACTAGGTGATTAGAACTAGTATGCAAATTAAACCTGTTGATAGAGTAATAGAGACTGACGTTGGATAGAAGATTGAGTGGTTGTTTAGATCACTATTTTTCTTATGTCAGTCAGTACTATTGAGGCTTTTGCAAGCCAGGTTGCGATCGCATCACTCAATACCTATCAAAAGCGTCTTTCTCCTCACAAAGGTTTTTCCTGTCCCCATCGATTGCTTCATGGGGGTGATTCTTGTTCTGACTACATCAAGCGCCAACTGATTAACCAAAATTTGATCACAGCTATCCAAATGGCTCCCCAAAGATTTAAAGCTTGTAAAATAGCAGCTCAAACTCTGCAAAGTCAACGCGCAGCAAGTGGATGTATTGTGATTCCTTGTTGTATACCGATTTAAGCCAAAATCAACTGATACTCTAGAAGCGATCGCACTCAAAGCGATCGCTTCATTCCAAACTAATAGGTGTCCAACAATGTGTATTGGCGATCGATATCTAAAAACATGATATTTGTCATCGCTTCACTCCATATCAGCCATACTGACAAAATTCTTAATTCTTTTTGCTCTCTATATTCAGTAGGTTTCAGTTCTACATATCATAGAATGACATTTTCTGTAGTCTACTTAACGACATTTTCATAAAAAATAGCATACACTAGAAAATATAAGCCTTCCTCAAGGTATAAAACAAGGAAGGATATGAAGAAGATGAATATACCAGGAGAAAAATCATATGCAAAAAGTCCTGGGATCAACAGAATTGGAATATGCCTTTTTATTTACCCTACGAAAGGTAAATTCCATAACTACAGAAGGTTTCCAAGCATTTTTTAATAACTTACCTGTTGACCCTTATATTAAAGGAAACTATCGTACCAGAAGGCTATCACGTTTTATAGTTTCTGAAGATAAGTTAATCAAATTACCTCATGGTTATCTGTTTCAAAGTAAAGATTATAATCCCTTACTAGGTGATATTAAAAGAGAGTTTGCAGAATTAGATAATGCACTTATAGAACTAGATATATTTAAAAACCTAGTTTTCGCATTTAGTGATTCTTGTAAACTGCATCCAGAAGCAGAAATCGGAGTGCATCAAATCAGAACTAGTTGTTCACCAGATAATTTTGGTAATCCTGCACCTGAAGGTATTCATAGAGATGGGACTGATTTTATCGGTATCTTTTCTGTTGATAGAAAAAATATTCAAGGTGGAGAAACTCATTTATATACTGCTAAGAAAGAAAAGCCCGTTTTCAATAAAATTCTCTATCCGGGAGAATTAGTGCTGATAAATGACCATCAGTTCTTTCACTTTACCACTCCTATTAAACCTATAGCAGAGGGCGTAGGAACAAGGGATGTTTTTGTACTAACTTCGCCAAGCTTGCTTTCTGATTAATTGGTTGTTGTTTATCTTAACTAATTAATCAACAGCAAATATTTTGCAATCAATAAGATATGGGGAATTGAAAGCAGTCATTTCCCCAGCTTCTTTTCCTGGAATGGGAAATAATCTTGCTGATAAAGGCTTATCTAGCTTGATGGCTAAAGTTGCTATATCCATTAATATTGCTGCAATCTTTTCTGTAGAAATATTCCCAGGTATGGGAACTGTATCTAGTCCACAACCACAAACTGCCGAGTATAATAGTAAATTAGTAATATTATAAGTTTGTTCGTTTGCTCTGGTTGCCAAACCTACATCTTCACAAACAGGAAGCATCAAACCAGAATAACCACAGATTTTCACTGGTACACTTTTTAAAACACGAGTTAACATCCCAGAAACTGTTAGTGTTCCTTGATAGCCAAATTTGCTATTCATCAGTTTTTCATAAGCAAAAGCAATACTTTCTTGTCGCTCTAAAGGTGGTGCTAATGATGTATCAATGCCGTTATAATTAATACCAAAGTTTGCAGATATCTTTTCGCCTATATCTGTTAATTTATTTAATTCATCTGCTAAAAACAATTGTAAGTTTCTTTCTGCTAATTGAATATTATTATTGGCTGTACTAAAACTTTTCATTACTAAATCGCTGCACTCTATACCAAGAGCAAAAGATGTATCACCTTCATGGTATGCAGCAGGAAAAAATGGTATGCTTGAGTTACAATTTGCCCAAGCACAAAATCGAAAGTTTCCATAACCATTTTCAGTTTCTTGAGAAATACGTTTAATAGCTTTTGCAGATTCTAAAGTACTCTCATAGTTAATACCAGTTTCTTTGTCGCCAATTTTAGAAGAAGAAAAAATCAAAGATGTACTTTTTTTTATTTCCGGAATAATCGCAATATTTTCGGGACGGCTGGCATATCCGATATTAAAAAAATTGATATTAAGTTCATCACAAAATTTTTCTAGATTTTTAATAATACTGATAATCTCTGTGTGAGATAAATATTGTAGATATTCTTCCCATGAATTTGTAGTTATTCTAGTTGTTTGAACTTCATAACCAAATTGTTCAAAAAAAGTTTTTGCTTGTTGATTAAACTCCGCAGCTTGCTTAATTTTATCTTTTTCTTGGGGAGAAGCTAAGGAAATACCTGTGGTAATTGCTCTAATTTTCATATTTAAATTTAAGTTATAAATTGCAGTAATTTTATATAATTATATCTAGAATAAATAAAAACATATAATCTAATTTAAAAAGTAAGCTCCCTGACTTCGCAGAAGTTGTCGGGGATTTTATTATTCACGAATAGTTTAGGGATAAAAATAGGTAAATAACTGAATTATCCTGCGATTTCAATAGCAGGTGGTTTTTTGAACATTCAGGCTGAGATTCTCCGAAACAGAGGAGCTAGAAGTGAGATTGTATATTTGATTTAGTTTAAGTTCATAATAAATGTTAAAGCATTTCTAAAAAACGTTTGAATGTTTTCTATAGATCAATAAGTGTTTGTAACCACAACTCAATTTCAACTTAATACTGTTGGTGTTAAGCTCGCAATCCTTATGTAGAGACGCGAAATATATTAGAGACGCGAAATTTCGCGTCTATACTCACCAAAACATATGATTCAGAAAGTGATGTAATAACTTTGGTTCTTTCGGTTCTTGATAATCTTTCGGTAATAAATCCATCAATGCTACTTCTAACTGATCTACAATTACTTGTATTTCTTGTGCTTTGGGACGACTAGATTGAGAGGAAATAATCAGTTTGCCAAATCGAACAGTTAATTGTTTGCAGAGGTACAGATCTTGTGTACCAACTAAGACTACAGGTAATATTGGTACTCCAGAACGCAAAGCATAAATAGCAACACCACGTTTGAGAGGAACAAATAACTGAGCTTCGGCATTGCCCAATCTTCCTTCTGGAAATAGAATTATACTTTCCCCACGAGCAAAAATGCCTTGAACAATACGATCTAAGCGTCGCATCAATTCTATAGAGTTACCTGTAGGGACATATTTTTCTATAGCATCTGCTAATTCAGCTAGATCTTCATCTCCAGTCTTCGCAGCTTGTATTACTGCTAATTCTTCTTTCCAAATCCGTTCTATAGGTATGACTCCCTTAGCCAAATGTAGAAATTGTCGTTTCCACCACTGATTATAAAGAGTACGAGCATCGCCAAAAATATAGGTATAAGGATGTGCGGGTAATTCTGATAGTAATAAAAATGGATCAATATGATTGAGATGGTTAGCTGCAATTAACACTGGTTGAGTAGGAATCCGTTCTGAAAACTCAACTTTCACCCAAAATAAACTATGGATGAGACTCCGTATTACCTTTCGCCGCATCTGGCCACTAACTTTGTGTTCCGAACCACCTTCAGCAATTGCTTCCGCCTCTTGTAGCGCTTGGCGGATAATTTCATTAGCATGGCGATCGCGTGCATAAGCAACACCTTCTTTTGCACGTTGAATCGTTGCTTGTGTTAGCGGTGTCAAAACTGCTTCTTGTGCATCATTTGAATTTGGCTGAGGAATCAACGGACTATTGGACATGAATTTTATTAGCAATTCTTGATATTTGACCCTATAAATAGGGTTTGGATAAGACCAAAAATCTTGTGTAGAGACGCAAAATTTCGCGTCTCTACATGACAAAATCATACCGAAAAATCCTTAACCGAAGCGTATTGTGTGCTAATCTACAAATTTCCTAATCTGGTGAGTATTTAACAAAAAATGTGAAATGGCATTCTGTTATTAATCTATGCTAAAGCTTCCCTTAGTAGTAATTTGATTTGGACAGTTAGCTTTATGTCCTAAGATACTCATTGGCAAAAAGCAAGAATCACAACCTTGAGTATGAATTTTTGGTAGACGGTTAGCTAATTGTCATACCCAATAAAAAAAGCTCTCTTGCCTTTAGCACACAAGAGAGCGACGGTGTGGTGTGAGGAGCAATATTTAATGTTTGCTACCAGGAATTCTACCAGAATATTTATGAATAATTAATGACATGGGTATGAAAATTATGTGTAGATACGTAACAGCTTGTTATGAGACATTAATTCATGCTCCCATTCCCGAATACCGCTTCAATCCTTGTCGCCATAACCAACGATTCAAACCAAAAAACAACAAAATCCAACCCAACATTGACACCAATCCCTGTGTCAAATTTACAGGTATTCCTACCAAAATACTGGCAGGAAAATTAATCAAATAAGGAAAAGGAGTAAAAAGTACTACCGTCCTGACTGATTCCGGAAAAACCTCAAGAGGGGCAATCATACCAGATAAAAATAAAAAGAACAAAAACCAGAAATCTTCTAAAGCGCTTGCTCTTTCTGTCCAAAAAGAGAATATAGCAAAAGTGTACTGAATTGCAAAGCGTAAAATAAAAGCTAATATCACCACTAAACTAAACAATAAAAAAGTTCCTAAACTCGGTATCCAAAAAGCTTGGGGATATAGTAGAAAAAACAACCCTACTAAGACAATTGCGAACGGGATACGAGCGACTCTTTCACTAACATGAGCAGCAACATGATGCCATACTGGGTCAATTGGTTGTAGCAATCGGTTAGAAAGTTTACCTTCTACTACTTCCCTTTCCACTTCCCAAATTACCCATACAACTGTGAACTGTCTCACAAGAAAAACAGCCAGAAAGTAACGAGCAAAATCCACAGATGTTAAACCGAATTGTCCACCTTGAGCAGCTTGTATCCAAACTCCCATCAGGATAATTGGTAAAGAGCCAGCTAATACCCATAAAATTAGTTCTGCACGATACTCCACCATGTAAGCGTAATACACAGACAGAAAAGTTAATATTGTTTTGATTAGTCTTTGCATAATGAGTTATGTGTCATTTGTCATTAGTTACTAACCACCAATCATCAACAACGAACAAACAACAATTTTTAACTACTAACTACCCCTGCTTGAAATACTCTTCCAATTACTTCTTCGACTGGTGGTTCATTCACAGTTAAATCAATCACATCTAACTCTGCGAGAATCCGCGAGACGGTGCGTGTCAAATCTTCTTGCTGCACCATAAAACACACCATCCGTCCATCTAATTTTTGGACATCACCGTAAAACATGAGTCTTTGTTTTGACAGAGGTTGTGTTAATTCCACATGTACTTCTCGATAAGGTGCAAACTTTTCTAATAGTCCATCGAGACTACCGTCATACATCAACTTACCTTGGTGAATTAATAATACCCGTTGACACAGAGCGGTGATATCTGCCATGTAATGACTAGTCAACAGTACTGTAGCTTGATAACGCTGATTATACTCTCGTAAAAAGTCGCGCACTCCTACTTGAGCATTAACATCTAGTCCCAAAGTTGGTTCATCTAAAAACAGTACCGAAGGACGATGTAAAAGTGCTGCTAAAATTTCTGCTTTCATCCGCTCACCTAAAGACAGCTTGCGTACTGGTTGATTAAGTTTTCCTTCTAGAGACAGCATTTCGGTGAGTTCGCCGACTCGCTTTTTAAATTCGCGATCGCTAATATTGTAAACAGCAGCGTTAATTTTTAAAGAATCTACTGCTGGTAAATCCCAAATTAATTGTTGCTTTTGTCCCATTACTAGGGTTATTTTCTGCAAAAATGCTTCTTGGCGACGAAAGGGAACATAACCAGCGACTTTAACTATACCGCTAGAAGGATGAATCAACCCTGTCAGCATTTTGAGTGTGGTGGTTTTTCCAGCACCATTCGGCCCTAAAAACCCAACTACTTCACCAGGTGCGATTGCAAAAGAAACATCTTGAACTGCTTTGATTTGGCGATAGGTGCGGCGAAAAAAGTGGTTAATTGTTCCAGCAATACCTGGTTCTTTTACCGCGACAGGATAAATCTTGCTCAGATTTTGAGCTTCAATGATTGGCATAAGGTAGATGGTAGTTAGTGGTTAGTAGTTAGTGGTTAATGTTTGTTTAGGAAGCATCCCAATTTTTTCAATATAACGCGCTTGGGTTTAAACCCTTAGCTAATAGCACAAGTCGTCTGAAGACGACTCCAATAAATCGGGAGCATCTCAATTTCTGAAAAAGACCTGGCGACTAGAAGTCGCTATCGTAAACGTCCTGATCGCAAAATACTAATAACCAGCCACAAACCTAAAAAAGTTGCCGTAGCAAATAATACGTTACTCAGAAGAGAAAACTGTGGAGTTCTCGCATTGCTAGAAATAATTGCTGCTCCCATAATCAGTGAACCTACCAAGATACTAAAAGAAAGCCGATTGGCAGCATCATCGGTGGTACGGCGCAAGCTATCTAAACCACGTACATTTAAATTCCACTGTAATGTTTCTGATGTGACTCGATCTAGTAGTAATTCGATTTGTCGGGGAGATTGTAAAGAGAGACTTTTAAGATCTAGCGCTGTTCTGAGGAGCGATCGCACAGGTGATTCTCCGAACAACTGACGACGGAATAAATCTGTAATCAATGGTTGAATTTCATCTATAAAATTCAGATCTGGATTAAATGATCGTGCTACTCCCTCTAAATTAGCTAGGGTTTTGGCATACAAACCCATATTACTAGGTAAACGAATTTTATTATTACGAGCGACTTGTAACAGTTCATAAATGATCTGACTGAAATTCATTTGCGACAAGTTCAAGTTATAGTACTTCCGCAACATTCGGTCATAATCATTTTCGAGACGAGACAAAATTACAGGTTGATTTGAATCTGCTAACTGCAAAGTTAACTGGGCGCACCGTTGAGCATCTAAATCAACTATTGCTAATAACATTTCTGTTAAAATCTGCTGTGTACGCGGATCGAGTCGCCCCATCATACCGCAGTCAATTAAAGCAATCCGCCCATCTTTAAGATAAAAAATATTGCCTGGATGGGGATCGGCATGAAAAAATCCATCTATATATAATTGTTGGAAAAAAGCACGAAATAACAAGGTAGTAATTTCTTGTCTTTCTAAAGTCGGGCTTTTACCATTTTGGCTAGTTAAATTTGCCGACAACAACGGTACACCATCCAACCATTCCATTACTAGTAATTTTTGCGTTGTCAAATCCCAGTAAATTTGCGCGACTATGATCTGAGTTGGATCAAACCAGCGACTCTGGGATAAATTGCGCCGCAAATCGTCAGTATAACTAGCTTCTAGTGTAAAATCTAACTCTGCTTCCAAGGCTTTGACAAACTCTTCAGCGATAGATTTGATTTCGTAGCTTTGACCAAATTCAGTACGTGCTACTAAATCAGCAATACCTTGAATCAGAGCAATATCTCTAGCAACAGTAATATCAATTCCTGGACGTTGCACTTTCAAAGCAACTTCTCGACCATCTTTGAGGATAGCTTGATGTGTTTGAGCAATGGAACCAGCTGCTACTGCTATAGGATTAATGCTTATGAAAGTTTCTTCTAAAGGTTGTTTGAGTTGTTGACGAATTAGAACTTCTATTTCTGACCAAGGAACTGGTGGTACTTCATCTTGCAGTGTTGATAGTTCTTCAATATAAGAACCACTTAGTAAGTCTGGACGGGTAGAAAGTAGTTGACCCAATTTGACGTACACAGGCCCTAAATCAACCAAGATATTTTTCAAAACTGCTGGTGTGGGTAATTGAGGCTCATCAGCTTTACCACCTGTGAGCAATCTTCGCATATAGTCCCAGCCATTACGGAAAAGAACTTCAACGATTTCTCGTTGACGGGGAACTGTTTGAGTGAGAAACATAATTTCAATAAATCGCTATTAAGTAGAAGGAAAAAACAGGAAAATAATTGTTAAATGTTTTGAGGTATTTAGAATTTGCTCCTTCATCATTTCATACTCCGAAAACGTGCTTTTGCTTGCTCAAATGCATCTTGCATCACAGATTGAATTTTCTGAGGATCGGGTTTTTTACCTCCCATTAAATCCCCGAAGTATACACAAGCACCTTCGCCTAATGCCCAAGTATAGGCAGCAGACCAAGAAGCAGCAATCACACTACCGAAACCAGGTATAAATTTAACTAATTCTCGTGCTACAGTTCTTGCAAAAAAACCACCTGCGATCGCACTCACGACACCACCAGCTTGAGAAGGTGTAAGTGTCTGTCCATATAATTTACCTAATAACCCAACCATTGATACTTGCAATGCAATTAACACAGGCATTGTCGCCAAGGGTAAAGGTGTGGCGGCGATCGTTGCAGCGATCACAGCAAATGCCAAAATGTAACGCCGTCCTACATCTCGGTAGAGATTACCAATCTTCTCACCAGTTTCCTGATCTAATAACTGGTGAATTGCTCGCGCTTCGGCTTCTGGAAGTAAATCTGCTAAAGTATCTCTCAACACTTCTAAGCCGTAAAATACTGGTGTGTAACCATCTTCTTCGAGGGTAAAGTCGATGAGTACAGAGCGATCGCACAGTCCAGCAAAAGTTTCTTGTATGGCAGTGAAAGCACGGTTGAGTTCTTCGTATACTGGTGGATATTCTGGATGATCGGCAACATCAGGAGGATAAACCTCATGTAAACAGGTAACTGCCAATACACAGGGAATGTCTGGATATTTTTGACGTAACTCCTGAGCAATTTGTCGTAGTGTATCGGTGGCGAAGTCGTTAATTTTGACAGTGAGAATCATGACTTTGGCGCCACGACTCTGTTTTTGTAAATCTCCAATCAGTTCTTGAATGACTATTTCTGTATCTTGATTAACATCACCTAGCCCAACAGTATCAGTAAAAATCAGCAAAGGTAGATCATTAGAAGGATAGGCGTAGCGCTTAGTGTTTTGAGTATGAGGACGAAATCCTTGACCAACAATATCGGCCGAAACACCCGTCAATCCCCTGACAATGGAGCTTTTACCAGCTTGGGGCTTCCCAATCAATAAGGCTTCTGTGGTCGGTAGTTCTGCTCGTACTTGCTCTAAAATCTCTGCAACTTGAGCTTCGCTGACACTAAACCACTTCACAAACAACTGTGATATTTTTTCTACGGGTAGAGCTTGGATCAATCGTCCTGTTGTCTTATTCCAAACACTTGCAATCGGATTTGTCTTGGAATCATCTACCGACTCTTTGTTGACATCATCAGTCGGTTCATTTGAGTGTTGCATATTTGCTGACGGTAAATCAGGCTCACGTTCTTCAGTCATTGTCCTTTAAAAAATCTCTTTAAAATAGACAAAATACGGTATTGATAAAAATCCAAAAATAAGTGCTAAAACGAGTAAATATAATCTTTGGGTAGTACGTTGAGCCATAACCAAGATTTCCTGATAGGAAAACTGATGATTCTGAATCCTAAAAAAGGCTGGCGGACTAAATATATATGGCAGTAAACGATTTAGTAGAAGTCGGAAAACAAAATTAATACTCCACAGCCACTTGCGTAGGGGAGCTTGGTTATACTGCCACGGATAAGCAATTTGAGCAAGACGTACTAATGCTTTGGTATCTGCTAAACGCCAAGATTCATATAAAGGTAAAGCATCCGAAAGTTTATCTTCACTTCTTTCGAGTGCGTCATTCAAAATATACACATCTTCTAATGCTGAATTTACACCTTGTCCAATATCAGGTGGAAAGCAATGAATAGCATCTCCTAAAAGTACTATCCCTTTGTTTGTCTGTTGTTTTAACAAAAAGTACAATCCAGAAGAATACTGAGGATTGGGGAAGTAACCACCTTCACTTTTTGCAAATCGTTCTGCTTCTGGAAGCGACAAGATTTTATCGATAGGTAATTGCGGGAAAGCTTGTTGAATAAACTTGTAAACTTCCTCACCACTTTGCAATTCCCAAATTTGATGATCTGGATATGTAACGATATTGGCACTACGAGGCTCGTCGGGATTTTTCAGAGGTAACAAACCCAGAGATACAGAGTATTTACGACCCCGAAATGCACCACGAATACCATAAGCCATTGTGCTGACAGTGTGTTCTTTGCCAGCGTTATCAAGAGGAAAATTTGGCGGGAAACTCAATACTTTATACCTCAAACCTGAACTAGGCGAGGGGAATTTCTTCATTTCAAATCTATTTGATGTAGATTTATCCCACTTTTTCAGAGTGTCCCGAACAATAGAGTTTATCCCATCACAACCGACAATCAAATCAGGCTCAAATTTAGTTTTATTGCTATTGTTAGTGTGAGCAAAAACTTCTAGTTTTTCTGCTTCTTCACTATCCACAGCTATTTTATTGATTTCCACACATTGCGTGTTAAATAACACAGTGATGTGATCTGACCAATTATTTTCTATTTCTTGGTAAAGCAAATTAACAAATGCTCTGCGTGGTATCCAGTAGGCAGTTTTTCGGTTTGGATCTGCAACAGGTACTTTAGATGTTTTGCGACTGCCATTTGGTTTAATAAGTGTTAAATAAAACTCTGTGGTTGGTACACTAATCGTTGCTAACTGCTGAGTTAATTCAAATAAGTCAGTAAATTTTTGACCTCGACCATCAATTAAGTAATTAAATGACTTGTCAGGTTCATAATAATCCGCAGTAGGACGTTTTTCTAGAACTGTAATATTTGTCCAACTGCGTTTAGCTAACATTAAAGCAGTTGCAAGTCCTGCTGGTCCTCCCCCAACAATTAATACATTTTGCTGAGAATATTTGCTCTCCTTTTCTGCCAAAGATGTTTTGGTAAGCATATGATTTTTGGTGTTGACATTAGCCATCACTATCTACGAGTTTCTCTTGTATCTATGTTACTAACGGAGCATCCCAATTTTTCAATGTACTGCTAAGAGTTTAAACCCTTAGCTAATAGCACAAGTCGTCTTCAGACGACTCCAATAAATCAAGCAGTCTGCTTAAGCAGACTTTCAGCTATTAGAGTAGAGTTTTTTGAACATTTGGGATGCTCCTTGTTACTAACAAGTAGCTTATGGTTTATACCAAGCGCTAAAGCGCCTACTACAAACAAGTTTCCCTGCATTAGTGAGGCTTTTTGAAATGTAACACTATAGTCTTGATTACAACCAGAGTCTCAAGATAGACACCAATGAGACAATTATCAGTTATCAGTTTACTGATTGAGGAATTTAGCCACTGTCTGCACATCTTTATCGCCACGTCCAGAACAGTTAATCACAATCCGGGGACTACCGCTAAGTTGGGGACACAGGGTTTCGAGGTAGGCGATCGCATGGGCGGTTTCTAGTGCAGGTATAATTCCTTCTAAGCGCGAAAGTCTTTGGAATGCGGCTAAAGCTTCAGCATCAGTAACACTATAATATTCAGCACGTCCACAATCTTTTAAATAGCTATGTTCTGGCCCAACACCTGGATAGTCTAAACCAGCGCTAATTGAATGGGCCTCTATCACCTGTCCATCGTTATCTTGTAGCAGGTAACTCATGGCTCCATGCAATACACCAACCCGTCCTTTTGTCAAGGTGGCTGCATGTTTTTCTGTATCCACGCCTTCGCCAGCAGCTTCTACACCAATTAATCGCACAGACGCCTCATTCACAAACTCGTGAAAAAGTCCCATTGCATTAGAACCACCACCGACACAAGCCATGAGAATATCAGGTAAGCTTCCCCATTTTTCCATTGCTTGAGCGCGGGTTTCTTGTCCAATCACTGCATGAAAATCGCGTACCATCATCGGATAAGGATGAGGTCCAGCCACCGAACCCAAGATATAGTGAGTGGTTTCGACATTTGTCACCCAATCCCGAATTGCTTGCGAAGTGGCATCCTTGAGTGTACCTGTTCCCGCCGCTACTGGTCGGACTTCTGCCCCCATCAGCTTCATTCTAAATACATTTAAAGCTTGACGTTCCATATCGTGAACGCCCATATAAATCACACATTCTAAACCAAACCGAGCGCACACTGTCGCTGTTGCTACACCATGTTGACCAGCACCAGTTTCGGCAATAATCCGCTTTTTGCCCATGCGCTTCGCTAACAACACCTGAGCGATCGCATTGTTAATTTTGTGAGCGCCTGTATGATTTAAATCTTCACGCTTTAAGTAAATTTGCGCCCCTGTACCATCTGGTCTGGCATAATGAGCGGTGAGGCGTTCAGCAAAATATAAAGGAGTGGCACGTCCTACGTAATCGCGAAGTAATTTTTGTAATTCTGCAACAAAAGCAGGTTGATTGCGATATTGCTCGTATGCTGTTTCTAATTCTGCCAGTGCTGGCATTAATGTTTCTGGAACATATTTACCACCAAAGCGACCAAAGCGTCCTTGGAGGTCGGGGTGTTGATTAGTTGGGGAATTAGGGAAAATGGGAGTAGTAGTCATGCGATTTTGGATTTTAGATTTTCGATTGATGAGGCACAGGTGAGGAATTATCGGTTAAAGGCTGAACTTTGAACTACAAGACGAACTTCATTATAAAAAAGTCTGAAGCGCATTAGGATAAAAACAGATTAGTTAAGACTACTAACACAGTTGTCAGTTTTTGATAACTGATAACTGATAACTGATAACTGATTATTAAAGTTTATGGCTTCCTCAAAGGATAAATCATCAAGCGATCGCTTTGTCTACCGCGAATTTGGTGACAACTACTCGCCAGCATTAGAAAGACCAACTCAAGAACTACCACCCGAAAAACAAAATGTACGAGTGCAAGCAACTCGCGCTGGACGCAAAGGGAAAACTGTCACTGTCATTAGCGGTTTTCAAACCAAACCAGAAACTTTGCAAGCATTAGTCAAACAGCTGAAAACTCAGTGCGGTACAGGTGGGACAGTTAAAGATAACGAAATTGAAATTCAAGGCGAACACAAGCAGAAAATCCTAGAAACTTTGATCAAGTTGGGGTACAAAGCCAAAATTAGTGGTGGTTGATATTTCACAGTTAATTGATTGGGAGGCGCTTTTCAAGTCAGCTGGATAAGTCCTAATTTTTGCAAAAATTAGGACTGAGTATCAAAATTAAAACAAAATATTTGTATTAAAAAAAATTTTTTCTTTAAAAAGTGTTATTACTCGCGATCGCCAATGTGACTTCACTAAAGTGCTTATCTATAAGTGCAGGTACTTGTGCAGCTTTGATCCGACTATAGCGGGTTTTATCTGGCATGACTAAATTAGGCCCTGCTTTGCAATTTTTCATGCAGCCAGTTCCCTTAATCGTTACCTGATCTTCTAAACCGCGATCGCTCATAGCTGCTTGTATAGCCTGACACACCTGTTTGCCGCCACGTTTCATGCAATCAGATTTTTGACATACCAATATAGTTGATTTTGCGACTTTTGGCTTGGATTGTTCGATAGATGAGGTGGTGGACTGCTGAGGTGGTGGTGTGAGGTTTTCTGCGTATCTGTGACTCTCAAAAGACGCTGCTAAAATTCGTTCAGCTTTGAATTTGACTTCACCAGTTTTGCGATCGCATTTTTTTTCACCCACAACTTGCAACCAAGTACCACGTGGTAAACGCCAGTCAAATCCTGCTCGTAAATGTTTAGCTAATTTTACATAACATTCGCCATCGGGCGTAGCTAGCAGTAGTCCTTTAAGTTTATAGCCATCTTTGATCACGAAATCGAGGAATCTAGCCTCCATACAAAATGCTGTTGTTTCAGTGTTGTGGAAATGACTCATGGTTGTTACCTAATTGTTGACTCATACAACTAATCAAGCGAGATATTACTTGGGACAGCTTGGAGACTAAGCTACCAACACCCTTCTAAAGCCCAAATCAATACTTGCCGAGACGCGGTAAATTGCCGTAGGACACTCCAAATTTGAATAGCGGTGTAAGCATTTTCAACTTGAACTGTCAACGGTTGGTTAGTCTCGCACCAACAGGGGATATCTAATTCCTGCAAGCGTTGATAGACTTGCCAACGATCTGACCAATTTACCTCTACAACGTGTTTTGCTTCTATTTCTGAACTAAAAGACTTCAAGATTGCCGCCCTCAAAGTGCTATAAACTCGCAGCAAAGACTGCGCCTTGACTCCCTTGACATAGATGTTTTTAGGAGTTGAACTCCTTAAACCAGCATAACCTAAGTGCAAACCTTTCTCATTAGTTTTTGAAAAAGATTTTCAATGAGGACTGCAAACTAGAGGAATATCGAATTATAAATATAAAAGACGAGAAATAATGAGAAAAATTATTAAAATACCCAGTTAAAGCCGAAAAATCAAAGATAATTGCTATTTATTCTCAAAAAAATCAATTAGGAAGACAATATGTTTTTTCCTTCCTCCTTCTTAATGCAAATCTTTACTTTTTCTACAAACTCTATTTACTGCTAACGGACGAAATAAACTTGTGTTGATGACATTGTGAATATCTGACTTTGGTCGCAAGTAAAAATCAAGTTACTTGATGATATGTATTTTCAATAATAAATAAAAACAGAAATTTAATGCACTGAGAAATTAAAATTTAATCATATTGATCAACCCGGTTTTCATTTTTAAAATGCTAATATGTAAAAACCTAAGCGGTTAGAAAGCATAACTGCTAAAAAGCGAGGAGAACAATGTCTGAAACGCAAACTTTATTACAAAATTTTGGTCAAGTTTATGACAATCCTGTCTTGCTGGATCGCAGTGTTACAACTCCAGTTTGTGAAGGATTTAACGTTGTCCTAGCTAGTTTTCAAGCTCTAGCTTTACAATACCAAAAGCATCATTTCGTAGTTGAAGGTGCAGAATATTACTCTCTGCACGAGTTTTTTAACGATAGCTATAAAGAAATCCAAGAACATATCCATGATATTGGTGAACGCTTAAATGGACTGGGAGGAATACCAGTTGCTACTTTTGCCAAATTGGCAGAATTATCTTGTGTTGAACAAGAAATAGATGGCGTATTTTCTAACCGTGATATGGTAGAAAATGACCTCAAAGCAGAACAATCTATTATTAGAGTCCTCCGTAGTCAAGCTTCTCAAGCAGAGAGTTTAGGCGATCGCGCTACACGTTATCTCTACGAAAAAATCCTTTTGGAAACTGAGGAAAGAGCTTACCATTTAGCTCATTTCCTTGCCAAAGACAGTTTAACTTTAGGCTTCGTTCAACGTGCTCAAAACTAACACTCCAATCAATTTCAAACACCTTTGTTAAATTGTAAAGAATTTGCAAGTGTTAGTTGTAAAAAAAATATAAAAAAAAGCAGAGATCAAAAGCTTAATTCTCTGCTTTTTTATTATTTATTGTATATAAAAACACATAATGGAATTATTGCAAATAATTCTTATATTTTTATATAGCAATCTCTGTAGGAGTTATGAAAATTAAGAGAACCAGAACCCCTACTTCTACAAGAAGTCAGGTATATTGCTGTTTACGAATGATTTAGGAATACTATCCCAAGCATTTCTGTTTCAAAAAATCTAACCTTTTTAAACTTAACTTTATGTATAGTTAAAATTACATTGTCTTTGTATTGAGAAAAATAACTAACAAGAATTACATTCAGCAAAACAATTGAAAAATATTGCATCATTACTACATGTAATTTCTGTATCGAAAAATAGTAAAAATTAGTTCAAAAATATAAAAAGTAAATGAAAAAAGTAATTTAACTGTGTTTTTCTTCGTGAGACTTCCATAACCTTGTCTTATTGCTGTGATCAACAGGAAGTAATTATATAAAATCCTGGAAATACCAGAAAAATCAATAAGAGTAGCTTTTTCTTACTTGGTGGCTATGATTAAATCTAGAAAAGTTGATAATAGACAGCATTAGTAGTGGGTAGCAAAGACCCTTAAAATAATCAAGATTTGTATTCTTTTACTCCAAAGCAAGAACTATGCCCCGTCGTGATGACATAAAAAAGATTCTACTATTAGGGTCAGGCCCAATAGTAATTGGACAAGCTTGTGAGTTTGACTACTCTGGAACCCAAGCTTGTAAAGCGTTGCGAGAAGAAGGTTATGAAGTAGTGTTGGTGAACTCCAACCCTGCTACTATTATGACCGATCCGGAAACAGCCGATCGCACCTACATTGAACCATTAACGCCCGAATTAGTCGCAAAAGTAATCGCCAAAGAACGCCCCAACGCCTTATTACCAACAATGGGAGGACAAACCGCCCTTAACATTGCTGTAACTTTGGCAAAAACTGGAGTGTTGGAACAGTACAACGTTGAGTTAATCGGTGCGAAGTTACCAGCAATTGAAAAAGCCGAAGACAGAAAACTGTTTAACGACGCTATGGCCAAAATAGGCGTCAGGGTGTGTCCGAGTGGAACAGCTTCATCATCACAAGAAGCAAAAGCGATCGCCCACCGCATCGGTACTTATCCTTTAATTATTCGTCCTGCTTTTACCTTGGGTGGGACTGGTGGTGGGATTGCTTACAACGAAGAAGAATTTGCGGAAATGGCCCAGACAGGAATTGATGCTTCACCTGTATCGCAAATTCTGATCGACCAATCCCTGCTGGGTTGGAAAGAATACGAACTGGAAGTCATGCGCGATTTAGCAGATAACGTCGTGATTATCTGCTCAATTGAAAACCTAGATCCTATGGGTATCCATACTGGAGACTCAATTACCGTCGCCCCAGCCCAAACCCTTACCGACAAAGAATATCAACGGCTGCGGGATATGGCAATTAAAATTATCCGCGAGATTGGCGTAGAAACTGGTGGTTCTAATATTCAGTTTGCCGTCAATCCGGTGGATGGGGAAGTAGTTGTAATTGAAATGAACCCCCGTGTTTCTCGTAGTTCGGCTTTGGCGAGTAAAGCAACTGGTTTCCCCATCGCCAAAATGGCAGCAAAATTAGCTGTCGGTTACACTTTGGATGAAATTAAAAACGACATCACAAAGAAAACCCCTGCTTCCTTTGAACCGACTATAGATTACGTAGTCACCAAAATTCCCCGATTCGCCTTTGAAAAATTCCCCGGTTCTGAACCAGTACTAACCACACAAATGAAGTCCGTAGGGGAAGCAATGGCTATGGGACGGACATTTAACGAGTCGTTCCAAAAAGCCTTGCGTTCTCTGGAAACAGGACGCGCTGGCTGGGGATGCGACATCAAAGAAAAACTCCCCAGTGGTGAACAAATTCGCGCTCAACTGCGGACACCCAATCCTGATCGTATTTTTGCTGTGCGCCATGCTATGCAATTAGGTCTAAGTATTGAAGAAATCTACGAATTAACCGGGATTGACCCTTGGTTCCTCGACAAAATGCAGGAACTATTGGAAATCGAAAAATTCCTGAAGCGGACGCCATTACAGAGCTTGACAAAAGAGCAGATGTATGGGGTAAAACGTCAAGGATTTAGCGATCGCCAGATTGCCTATGCGAGCAAAACCACAGAAGATGAAGTCAGAGCATACCGCAAACAATTAGGTATCATCCCGGTATATAAAACAGTCGATACCTGCGCGGCTGAGTTTGAGGCGTTTACTCCCTACTACTACTCAGCCTACGAAGAAGAAACAGAAATTTTGCCTACGGATAAACCCAAAGTCATGATTTTGGGTGGCGGGCCAAACCGGATTGGTCAGGGAATTGAATTTGACTACTGTTGTTGTCATGCAGCCTTTGCACTCAAGAAGGCAGGCTATGAAACAATCATGGTTAACTCTAACCCGGAAACTGTGTCAACAGATTATGATACAAGCGATCGCCTTTATTTTGAACCACTGACAAAAGAAGATGTCTTAAACATCATTGAGGCAGAAAATCCTGTGGGTGTAATTGTGCAGTTTGGTGGACAAACACCTTTGAAGTTGGCTGTACCATTACAGAAATATTTGAAGGGAATGGGTACTGGCGACCGGGAATCAGGGAATGAGGAAAATGCCCAATCCCCAATTCCTAATCCCCAATCCCCGATCACTAAAATTTGGGGTACTTCTCCAGATTCGATTGATATGGCCGAAGACAGGGAACGGTTTGAGAAGATTCTCAAAGAATTAAATATTGCTCAACCAGCAAATGGTATTGCTCGTACTTATGAAGATGCATTGATTGTTGCCAAACGCATTGGCTATCCGGTGGTAGTGCGTCCTAGCTATGTGTTAGGAGGTAGAGCTATGGAAATAGTCTATTCTGATACAGAATTAGAGCGTTACATGACTTTTGCGGTGCAAGTGGAACCAGAACACCCGATTTTAATCGATAAGTTTCTGGAAAATGCGATCGAAGTAGACGTAGATGCGATCGCAGACTGCACAGGTAGAGTCGTCATTGGTGGGATTATGGAACACATTGAACAGGCGGGTATCCACTCCGGAGACTCGGCGTGTTCTTTACCTACTATTTCCCTACCAGTAACAGTTCTTGATCAGATTCGTCAGTGGACGGTGCAATTAGCACAAGCATTAAATGTGATCGGGCTGATGAATATCCAATTTGCTGTTGTCGGTTCTCAAACTGAATCGCCCCAAGTATATATTTTAGAAGCTAATCCCCGTGCTTCTCGGACTGTGCCATTTGTTTCAAAAGCTACAGGTGTACCTTTAGCAAAACTGGCATCTTTAATTATGTCGGGTAGGACTTTGGCAGAACTTGGCTTTACAAAGGAAGTCATACCATCCCATATCGCCGTGAAGGAGGCTGTATTACCATTTAATAAATTCCCCGGTACTGACACTATCCTTGGCCCAGAAATGCGTTCTACTGGTGAAGTTATGGGTATAGACAGTGACTTTGGACGCGCCTTTGCCAAGGCAGAATTAGCTGCTGGCGAACGTTTACCCTTAAGTGGTACGGTATTTGTCTCAATGAACGATCGCGACAAAGCAGCAGCAGTACCAGTGGTCAAAGAATTTATAGATTTGGGCTTTACCGTCATGGCTACCGACGGTACACGGCGTGTTCTCCATGAACATGGTTTAGAAATTGAGTTGGTATTAAAACTCCACGAAGGACGCCCCCATGTGTTGGATGCGATTAAAAATCACAAAATTCAACTAATTATTAATACACCTTCTGGAGAAGAAGCCCAAAGCGACGCTAGGCTGATTCGCCGTACAGCCTTAGCTTATAAAATCCCCATTATCACAACCATTGCTGGTGCCAAAGCCACCGTTGCTGCTATCCGTTCTCTGCAAAACACAACCTTGGATGTTAAGGGTATTCAAGATTATTGCATGGTTTCATAGGGGATCGGGGATTCTCCAGACCAGACGCTACGCGTAGACGCGCAAGTGGTGAGCCAGTGCGGTGGACGTGGACGGGTACTTTCAGAAGCCGCTACGCGTCTACCCCGGCATAATAAAGCACTTGGCGAAGGGTGAAGGGCTTCTCACAGAGTGCGGGAATCGGGGATTGGGGAAAAAGGAGGATAAGCGTATGCAGTCGCGTTGCAGGTGTATAGTTCTGCCAAAACTAGTGGACGAGGATCGGGATTAGATGCAGTTTAAAATCCCCGCAGACTGGAAGTCTGGGCTGCACAAACTAAGTCCGCGCAGGCGGACTTCTTTTTACCTGCGTGTAGTCGGGAAATGAGCCAATCTGAGGTTGTAACTTGGTTAATGAGTCAGTTTCAACAAAAACAGAGTTGAGCATTTATTGAGGAATTGGGAGTGCGATCGCACCAATTACCAAAGGTAGCACTCCTAATTCATCATAAACTAACTATTGTAAATATTCTTGATTTGATAGATAACTCTCTATATTCTCTAATATTGCCTTTAAATAACAAATAACTCTTTTTTGAATTTCAAATAATTCGTCCGCAGTAGCATTTCTACCAACTTCCTCAAATGATTTAAAACCATGTGCCAAATCATTTCTATTAGTCTTAACTGTTAGCAAATCGCTACCGTCTTTAGTTTTCTTAGCATTTGTTTTACATGAAAAACCATAGATCTCAGAGGTTTCTCGTATTTTTCTTGCATCAAGATTACCTGAAAACAATTTTCCTTTATCAAAACTGCAAGATATTATATCACATGAAATATTGTTTATTTTTTGTAAAAAAGTATCAGTTGATTTATTATCTTTGAAATTCTTAATAATAATTTTTTTTATTTTATCTGTGACATCATCAAAAGAAATATTTTTATTTTGAAATTCATCAAAAATAGTTGTAATTGCATTACGCATTGTGGATTCAACTAGGTTATAAAGCAATAAAAATCCTGTTGCTTTAAGAGTTTTTTCTAAGTCATTATTTATTGATTTGGTTTTTGTATTCTTAGCATTACCCATGCTTAATTTAATTGAACCTTGTTCTAAATTTTTCAAAAATAAAAAATATCTACTAACTTCTTGAGCGCGTTCATCAAAATCTTTAAATAATGTACTTTTCATTAATTACCTAGAAGCTGATCACGAACATAATGAATACGATTAGTGACTTTATTTTGAGAACTATATGTATCAGATGCAGTAGTTTTTTTAAATTCTTGACTATCTAAAAAATCAGTTGATTTTGGCTTTAGATTTGGATCTTCTCTTAATGCTAGAGCAATACCTACACAAATTGATTCAAACTTAATTCTAGTTGTCGGTTCATAGCATTTTTTTGTTTTTCTATAAATATGTAAAGCATCAGGAAAATACTTTTTTATAAAATCTAACACTAAATAAAATTCACTTTTCATTGCATCAATATTTAATGAATTAGATTGATTTTCTTGTTCTAAATAGTTATTTAAAAATTTATGGACTTTTCTATCTGAATCAGAATAGTTTTGATAATTATTTAAAAATGCAAAAAAACGTAAAACAAATTCTTGTGGGTCTCTTTTATTGATTTCCGTTTCAGTAAAAGAGCATAAATCTAAAAATAGTTGATATTTTGATAATTCTTCAATTAGATTTAAAAACTTTCCTGGTTTACCTCCCCTGCGTTTCTCCATTTCATTTAATTCGACGCTACCACTGTTAATTCTTTCAAAAAGATCCCTTCTGATTTCTTCATCTGCTTCCTTTGTTAATATAATCATTCTAATAGTAGTCCTTTTAAAACGTCTTTGGCGTGGTAGCGGTAAATCTGCAAAAGTAAACTCATTTAGAGTTTTTAATTTCTCAAGATTTCTTAATTTAAGTTCATTGTTAATAAATTTAGTTAAAGTGCGAATACGTTGCGTACCATCTATAATTTCTAAACGTGCTAAATCTTCTGCTCCTGATATATCAGCAACAAAAATGTAAGGTATTGGTAAACCTAAAATTAAAGATTCAATAAATTTTGATTGTCTATCTTCATCCCAAGACATTTCTCGTTGATAGTCTGGAATAAACAACTCATTTTCATCTTCATCCCTTCCATCTAAATATTTTTGAATGATTACTTCTATAGGGTATTCTAAAGTGTTGTAGTCAACACGCTTTGTTTTGTCACGAATTTCTATTTCAGCATTTTCTTTGCGTTCATCTGTGATTTTTAATTGAGTCAACATGATTTTACAATTTGTTTTTGTGGATGTTGAAACTTAGAGTTTTTATTATTAAAGTAATTTATATTAAACTAATCTGACAAAATTTTACACCGGGGCTAAGTTAAAGGTGAGTCTCAAAAAAAACACTCTCATAATTATACTAAACCCTAATTTTATCAAGCTTAGGTATCTTTTCCACAGGAATCATATCATTTCCTAAAGTCAAAACCTACCTTAGCCTAAATCATACCAACAAAACCTGCTCCTGTTTAGAAATTATTCAAGCAACAGGAAATTCAGTCAATTTACGAGTTTCTGGATCATAAAAAGCTAAAACAATATCCTCTTTCGGCACACCTTCCCTTAATAACTCAGTTGCTATTCCTTCCTCAGTCCAATCTTCTTCAATGTAAATATTGCTAAATATAAATCTGTTTGGGATGCTCAATAGTAAGTAACGCCTTATAAATAAGATACTGACCTAATGCAGTTTCAAAATCACGCATAGGAGAACGACTCAGAAAACTTTTAATTTCAATAACAATTTGTTTTCCTTGTCTACTTGCAGCAATGGTTTTTTCTCCAGCAAGATCCGCAAACAGTTTAACTTCTTCATATTTAATTGGATAAGGATCATATCAGGTTCGCTTGATTACTTATAATCCCCTTTGAACCCCACCCCGGTTTTGTCTAACGCCAAAACCACCCCTCCCCGCGTGCGGGGAGGGGATTAAGGGGTGGGGTGCAATGACTGTGGGAAGTATAACTAATTATCCGAACTTGATATCAGCTGTAATTGTCCAGCTATCTTTAATTAGAGCTTGTTTAACAGCATTATGGTATATATCTTTTGCTGGCATTAATATGAGAATGAATTCGTCGTGTTAGGTAAGTATCACTAGCTCTGATAATATGCTTATATCTTGCATTTCCACTAACAAAATAGGGTGAGCATAGCCCACCCTAACTTTAATTATGGAGTACGCAAAGTACCAGCAGGAATTCCCAAAATATCCTCAATCTTAGGCATATCTTCCAACGCAATCACCCTACCTTCATCCTCAAAACCAGCAATTTGATCAAAGTTCAAATACCGATACAAATCCCCAGCAAAAGGATGAATTTTCTTCGCCACAATATCCATATATTCTTGGAGTGTGGGAACGCGCCCTAATAACGCACAAACTGCTGATAATTCGGCTGAACCAAGATACACTCGCGCATCCTTACCCATGCGATTATTAAAGTTGCGGGTAGAAGTGGAAAACACCGTTGCACCATCTTCAACTCGTGCTTGGTTTCCCATACATAAACTACAACCGGGTATTTCTGTCCTCGCACCCGCAGCACCAAAAATACCGTACATACCTTCTTCTTTTAATTGGTGTTCATCCATGCGGGTGGGTGGACAAATCCATAAGCGGGTTTTGACTGCGCCTGCACCTTCCAATACTTTGGCAGTAGCACGATAATGACCAATATTCGTCATACAAGAACCAACGAATACTTCATCAACTTTGTCGCCTGCAACTTCTGATAATAATTTCACATTATCAGGATCATTGGGTGCTGCTACAATTGGTTCTTTAATTTCGTTCAAATCAATTTCGAGAATTTCCGCATACTCCGCATCCGGGTCTGCTTCCATTAATACCGGGTTCGTCAACCATTCTTCCATTTTGGCAACACGGCGCATAATCGTTTTTGCATCGCCGTAACCCCGCGCTACCATGTTTTTTAACAAAGCAACATTAGAACGCAGATATTCAGATACAGTCTCTATACTGAGTTTGATTGTAGAACCAGCACAAGAACGTTCGGCTGTAGCGTCGGTAAATTCAAAAGCTTGCTCAACTTTCAAATCTGGTAAGCCTTCGATTTCCATGATCCGCCCAGCAAAAACATTTTTCTTGTTCTGCTTTTCTACCGTTAGCAAACCTTTTTGAATCGCAACGTAGGGAATAGCGTTAACAATATCCCGCAAAGTTACACCCGGTTGCAATTGTCCTTTGAAACGTACCAAAACTGATTCTGGCATATCCAGAGGCATCACACCCAACGCCCCCGCAAATGCTACTAACCCGGAACCAGCAGGAAAGGAAATACCCAAGGGGAAACGAGTATGAGAGTCGCCACCTGTTCCTACGGTATCTGGTAATAGCATCCGATTTAACCACGAGTGAATAATACCATCACCGGGACGCAAAGCCACACCACCACGAGAAGCGAAAAAGTCTGGTAATTCGTGGTGAGTTTTGATATCAACTGGTTTAGGATAAGCAGCAGTGTGACAAAAACTTTGCATTACCAAATCTGCACTGAAACCAAGACAAGCGAGTTCTTTCAATTCATCCCGCGTCATTGGCCCAGTGGTATCTTGGGAACCAACGGTAGTCATGATCGGTTCACAGTAAGTACCGGGACGCACACCAGGTAAACCGCAGGCTTTACCGACCATTTTTTGAGCGAGGGTGTAGCCTTTACCTGTGTCAGTAGGTTGTTGGGGACGGGTGAAGATTGGACTGGGTTCTAAATCTAATGCAAGTCTGGTTTTATCGGTAAGAGTGCGTCCAATTAATAAAGGAATACGTCCGCCTGCACGTACTTCATCTAAAATGGTATCGGGTTTGAGGCTAAATGTCGAAATTACTTCCTCAGACGTGCCATGGCGCGTCTCTACATGTGTGGTGATTTCACCTTTGTAGGGGTGGATAGTAATCACCATCCCCGTCTCCATCTTAGTGACATCGCACTGGATGGGGAAAGCACCAGCATCTTCAGCAGTATTGAAAAATATGGGGGCGATCGCACTACCTAAAACATATCCACCTGCTCGTTTGTTGGGAACATAAGGAATATCATTACCGATGTGCCAAAGTACCGAGTTAATGGCAGATTTCCTAGAGGAACCAGTACCGACGACATCTCCTACGTAGGCGATGGGGTGTCCTTTTTTCTTTAATTCGGCAATGGTATCCAACGCCCCAGGCATCCGTGATGTTAACATTGCCAAGGCGTGTAAAGGAATATCCGGGCGAGTCATGGCTTCGGTAGCTGGTGATAAGTCGTCGGTGTTAGTTTCGCCAGGAACTTTAAAGACGGTGACAGTTATTGCTTGTGGTACTTCGGGACGAACTGTAAACCACTCTGCGTCTTTCCAAGCATCAATTACCCGTTTAGCAAAGGGGTTGACCTTGGATAATTCTAAGATATCGTGGAAAGCATCGTACACCAGCAGGATTTTGCTGAGGGCTGCGGCGGCGTAAGCTGCGATTGGTTCTTTACCTTCTCCCCCCATCACTAGGGGTGTTTCGGAAGAATCTGAGAAGGAGACGGTGGAAGTTTGTAGCAACTCAATTAAAGATTGGACGTTGTAACCTCCTACCATTGTCCCCAGCAATTGTATTGCTTCGATTGGTGAAATCAGAGGGCTGGTGATTTCCTTTTTGGCGATTCCAGTCAGAAATCCGGCTTTGACGTAAGCTGCTGGATCGACTCCAGGAGATACGCGATCGCGCAATAAATGCAGTAAATTTTCCTCGTCTCCCGCAGGTGGGGTTTTAAGTAATTCACACAGTTCTGATGTTTGCTTTGCATCCAACGGTAAGGGGGGAATTCCTAATGCTGCCCTTTCGGCGACGTGTTGACGGTATTGTTCTAGCATTTTTGTATTCTCCGTTGGGATGTTCTCCCCTTAATTATGAAATATTTTTAGGCAAGACTTGGCTATAAAAGCTTACCTTATTTTATAGCTGAAAGCCTTACTGTGTAATTGCTTATTAATAATTTTATCTGATACTTAAAACTAAATTTTAAGTATCAATTCAAACGAAGATATTTTAATTGCCACAACATTTACTATTAAGGGATTAATTGTTTTACCCATAATATATAAAACTGATAACTTATTCTGAGTGTTGGTTTAACCAAATTTCTAAATCATTAACACTGGAAAAATCTAACAATGCCTCTCCTAGATTTTCTAACTGTGCAATTGATAACCCTTTAATTTGCTCGATTAATGATGCATCAATTTCACCAATACGACGATTTAGCAGACGTAGGATTAAGTTTTGTTTGCCTTGTTGCCTTCCTTCTTGTCTTCCTTCTTGTCTTCCTTCTTCTTTGGCTTGTTCTCTGTCTTTTTGATAAAGTGGTTTCAAACGCATAATTAACTCCCAACATCTGCTTCTAAAACACATACTTTACGAGAAGGACTCAATAAATCAAAATGAATTAGATTGATTGTTGGTTTAACCAAATTTCTAAATCATTAACACTGGAAAAATCTAACAATGCCTCTCCTAGATTTTCTAACTGTGCAATTGATAACCCTTTAATTTGCTCGATTAATGACGCATCAATTTCACCAATACGACGATTTAATAGACGTAGTATTAAGTCTTGTTCGCCTTCTTGTCTTCCTTCTTGTCTTCCTTCTTGTCTTCCTTCTCGTCTTCCTTCTCGTCTTCCTTCTTGTCTTCCTTCTTCTTTGGCTTGTTCTCTGTCTCTTTGATAAAGTGGTTCTAAACGCATAATTAACTCCCGATCATCTGCTTCTAATTCTTGATTTACTCTCAAATTTTCGCGCAAGTTGTAAACTAATTCGAGGGTTGCTTGTTGGTATGGATGATTTAATGGTAACGCTTGCAACTCGATAATTGCTTGTGACTGTACACTTCCTCTACCCAAAAGCCTCAACCATAATGTCTCTGGTGTGGTTGGTAGTTGATGTATCGCCACAATAGCTGTCCGCAAGGCTTCTGGGAGAAAATGCACTCCTGATGACCAACCTTGCTTTTGGATAGTTCCAAAACTAGACAATCTAGTTTCGGATATTGTTGGAGTCAGAACCCACAACTTGGGAATTTCTGAGTCCTGAAGTTTAGTTTTGTTGGCTTTGGCTTCTCGTCGCAATAAAGCTTTGACTTCTAATAATTTGAGAATACAGTCGCAGATTTCATCGCTAGCAGCCGGATTGCGGAAGGGTTCGATGATGGCAGGATTTTCTGCAAATTTTCCTAGCAAACCCAGTATTTGTAAATTAGAGTTTTGCTGTTTTGCAGGAGTGAATAAAACATCTATTTCTTTAATCTCTCCTGATACTTTCTCTGATGCTTTGACTTCTCCGTAATCTTTTAATAATTCTTCGAGGTAGTCTTTGGCGAATTGATCATGTATAAAACGGGTCATTCAATTTTAATATTGCAGAATTTCTAGGTTAATGCAAAGTTTTATTCTATAGCAGTTCTGAATCTTTCATAAGAAACATAGATCCCCGATTTAAAAAAGTCGGGTATCTATAACTCCTCATAGTTAATGCAATGAATCACTAAGTAGTTATTGTATTTTCATTTGATGTTTTATCTGGATTAGATTTCAAACGTGTCAATCTGCTTTTACGGATACGTTCGCTTTCTCTAACCCCGCCTGCAAGTTCATATTCATTGCTGTTTTTGCCGTATTTAAAACCAACCCCGTACAGCATTTTATCTGAAACTTGACTTAATATTTTTTCCATCTCATCCAGCTTTGTTTTAGAAGAGTCAACTAGAGCTACAGCAGCGTTATACTCATCAAGCATATTGTGAAACTGTTCTATTAATTGCGTCAGGTTTCGCAAATTGCAAGTTTCATCAAAATTGAGATTTGGATCAATAGCTTTCAATCCAGCAACTCTAAACTGAGCTTTTTTTAGAATCCGGGAACTACGTTTTTTTCGGGGCATAAATTTACACTTTTAAAAGCTTTATCGAGCTATTTTGGCTCAATTAATCTGGATTCTAGTTCAGCAAAAAGCACAGTTTTTTAGCAAATGGTTTTATTTTTGACCGTAATTTCTCTGAATTGAGTTACCAAAGGTTGATTTTTAGGGAAATAATCCCCCTGTAGCGCATGGCTTCGCTAAGGTACGTCTCTATATTCCACCTTACTAGCGTATCAAGGCTAAAATGTTGTATTAGATTTTTAGTTTTTCTGCGAAGACAGCGCCTACTACGAACTTTTTCTATTGCACTATTTTAGTCTAGACACGCCAATATGATCTGCTGGTGCGGTTAGGCTAAAGCCATAACGCACCCTACTTAAGGCTTAATGTTGTAACTTTAAGGCTTAATGTTATGGCTGTAAGACTTAATATTGTAATCTTAAGGCTTAATGTTCTATCTGTAAGGCTTAATGTTGTAACTTTAAGGGTTAACCTTGTAAGATTGATGACAAAAGTTTGTTTGTGAGTGCATTATAAAATTCTGAAAAATTCTCTGTGATTATTATAGAACTCTGGTAGAATACCCCAACCCAAGCAAAATCCAAACTTTATTTAATGTCTGCAATATTTTTAACTAATTCAGATAAAATAATAAATTTGTCGGCATTGCTGATTTCATGTATGAAAATGATTTTGCGTAATGCCAAAATCTTTGTAGAGACACGATATATCGTGTCTCTACATTCGGATTCATACCGCATTCAGCAACGCCAATTTGTCTGTTGTATCGCATCTTTAATAGTATATGTCTAAGACTTACACCGTTGAAATTCACCATCAAGGCAAAACTCATACTTTGCAAGTTCCCGAAGATCAAACAATCTTATCAGTTGCAGATGCACAGAGGTTAGAATTACCTAGTTCCTGTCATGCAGGTGTTTGCACAACTTGCGCTGGTCAAATTATTTCCGGTACAGTAGACCAAAGTGAGGGCATGGGCGTTAGTCCAGACCTTCAAGAACAAGGTTACGTCTTACTTTGTGTTGCTTATCCTCGTTCCGATTTAAAAATTGCCACAGAAAAAGAAGATACAGTTTATCAATTACAATTTGGTAAATAACGTTAGGTAGGCTAACGCACCTTGAATGAAGGGTTCGTAGTAAGCACTAAAGTGCTTAAAAAATAAATACTCAAGTCCTTACTACGAACTTTAGTTGTTTTATACTAACCACTATCCACTAACAACCAACAAATACAATGACAACTCATTTTATCACCGCAGAAATTAACCTCCAAGAAACTCCTACAGAATTACAAAAAACCATTGAAGCAGAACTAAAAAAACAAGGTGAACCCTTACGTTGGGCAATTACTTCTGTAGATGTTCCCCAACAAAAAGCAACTGTGGAAGCTGTCGTCACCACTAATGCTTAATTTTTGATGGCTAATAGCTAATTATTAATTGGTATTAGCTATTAGCCATTTTTTATTTTTACTTTTTACTTTTTACTTTTTACTTTTTAATTATTTGTGCGTCCATACACTGCTATTTTGATTGTACCTACTGGCATTGGAGCTGCAATTGGTGGTTATGCAGGCGATGCATTACCCGTTGCCAAAACTATCGCCCAGGTTTGCGAGCGCCTGATCACTCACCCCAATGTCATGAATGGTGCGACTTTATATTGGAATCTCCCCAATGCTTTCTATGTCGAAGGTTATGGGCTTGACAAATTTGCTGCTGAATGCTGGGGTTTACGTCCCGTCCATCAAAATCGGATTGGTTTGCTTTTAGACCAAGGGATAGAACCAGAATTACGCCTGCGAAACCTGCAAGCAGCCGACGCAGCTAGGGCAACTTTAGGATTATCTTTAACAGATTATGTAGTTACCGATGCACCTTTAAACGTAGAACTACGTACATCTACCTCTGGTGCAAGTTGGGGAACAATTGGTAATCCAGATAGTTTACTAAGGGCAGCAGAAGTATTAATTAACAAAGCTGGGGCAGAAGCGATCGCAGTTGTGGCTCGTTTCCCCGATTATATCGATGAACAAGCAGATCAAAACTACCGTCACGGCAAAGGTGTAGATCCAATTGCTGGCGCTGAAGCTGTGATTAGCCATTTATTAGTGCGACAGTTTCACATTCCTTGCGCTCATGCGCCAGCCTTTTTACCTCCATCCCTAGATCCCGATTTATCTCCCCGTTCAGCTGCCGAAGAATTAGGTTATACTTTTCTACCAAGCGTTCTTGTTGGTTTAAGTCGCGCACCCCAATTTATCGTGAGGGAGACTGAGCAAATACTTGAACCAACAGAAATTTGGGCTAATCAAGTAGATGCTGTGATTGTGCCAGCAAGCGCATGTGGCAGTAGCGCCTTACTAAATCTCAGCCAGACGCAATCTCTAATAGTCACAGTTCGAGAAAATCATACTCTGCTTCAAGTTCCTCCCCAACCTTTAGGGATAAAATCAGTAGAGGTAAACTCATATTTAGAAGCAGTGGGCGTATTAGTTGCCCATAAAGCAGGCATTAACTCCTATGCTCTTAATCCTGATATCTCGCCTTTGCGTTGTTTAAATAATTAGTTAGTAGTTAGTGGCGTTAAAAGCCATAAGTCAAAAGTCAAAAAGATTCTTAATTTTTAATTTTTAGTTTTTAATTTTTAATTCCGCGAAGCGGTAGTCCCCAATCCCCAATCCCCAATTCCGTGACTCAACCAGAAAATCAAGAGCCAGAAATACCATACATGACACGCACCCAAGTACTGGTGGCGATGGGAGTAACTGCTGTAGTTTTATGGATTATTGCCAAACTATGGTTGTATTTTGGCAGTTTTACCCTGATGCCTTTAACGTGGAATTTAAGAGATTTCCTTTTGGGCGTAGGTTTAGGCTTGAGTATTACTGGTTTGAGTGGTTTAGCTTATCAACTTTGCCCTCCTTATCGTAGGAGTGCCAATTATTACTTAGAAATAGTTCTCAAACCCCTAGCTTTCCCTGATTTAATTTGGTTGGGATTATTACCAGGATTGAGTGAAGAATTATTATTTCGTGGTGTAATGTTGCCAGCTTTTGGATTAGATTATGCTGCTGTCATCGTATCGAGTCTTTGTTTTGGGGTGTTGCATTTGAGTGGTTCCCAACAATGGCCGTATGTGATTTGGGCAAGTATTGTGGGACTAATATTGGGATATAGCGCCATCCTCAGTGGTAATTTGTTAGTGCCAATTATTGCTCATGTTTTTACAAACATTATTTCTAGTTATTTGTGGAAAGTAGGGAGGTATTAACTGTTACAATAATTCCTGCTTTTTCCCAACGTCAAAAATAGAGTTGAATATATTACCACAAACAACTCGGAGTCTATCTTAGGGTTATTTCCTACTTGCTGAGAAATTTTCTAGCCTGATTGTAGGTTTATTCTCAGCTAGGGGAAAATTTTTTATATGACAACCAACATTTCTGATAACCTCAACAAAAATAATAATCGATCGCTATGGATGGGTATTATCCTGAGTGTTTTGGGAATAATTGCGATCGCACTACCTGTTGTCTCAACTATTTTTGCTGAAACCTGGGTTGCGGTCATTCTGATTTCTGCTGGGTTTGCCAAACTATTCTACGCGTATAATACCCGTGAGCAAGGCGGATTTGTTTGGAAAATTCTGTTGAGTGGTCTTTACATCGCTACAGGTGTGATGCTGTTTATCTATCCTCGCACTGGTATTTTGACACTAACTCTGTTATTGGGTAGCTTCTTATTAACTGAAGGTGTTTTCGAGCTAATCCTAGCATTCAAGTTGCGCCCACAACAAAACTGGACTTGGGTACTTTCCGACGGAATTATTACCCTCATTTTAGGTGGAATGATCTGGTTCCAGTGGCCTTTCAATGCACCTTGGCTGCTTGGAACACTGGTTGGTGCTAGTGTTCTGTTCACTGGTGTTTCTCGCGTGATGCTGTCGTTGAATGGGCGTTCTACTTTAAATCCTTCCGATCAAACTGTGTAATTGTTAAGTGGTTAGGGAACAGGGAACGAGGACATGGGAGACACGGGTGACAAGTATAACTACTTATTACCCGTGTCTCCCATCTGTGCTTGTTGTGCTGCTAGTGCGATCGCCTGCGGTAATATCTTGTGTTCCTGTATCTGAATTCTGGCGTGAAGGGTTTGAGGTGTGTCATCAGGTAAAACGGGAACTGCTGCTTGCATTAAAATCGGGCCACTATCCATTTCCAAACAAACTAAATGCACTGTACAACCAGTAACTTTGACACCAGTAGCTATAGCTTGTTCTACGGCACGAGAACCTTTAAAACTGGGTAACAAGCTGGGATGAATATTAATAATCTTGTATGGGAAAGCATCAATTAATACTTGTGTTACTAGTCGCATCCAACCACCCATAATTACCCATTCCACATCATATTGCTGTAGAGCCTGGACAATTTGCCAATCAAACTCTTCACGGCTACTATAATCACGGTGATTGAGAAGTACAGCAGGTACATCCCAATTAGCAGCCCGGACTGCGGCATAGGCATCTGGATTATTGTAAATTAAAACTTGAATTTGGGCGTTGAGTTGCCCATCTTTGATGGCTTGGGCGATCGCTTCAAAGTTACTACCACTTCCCGAAGCCATGATTCCCAATTTTATAGGCTTGTGTTGACTAAATGTGTCTTGAATTTGAGGAGAAACCAGGCTAAAGATAGAATCAGGGCGGAGTGTCATAACGACAGGTTAATTTTATAGATGCCAAAAATATATAGTAAATCTAGTCAGTCGTGGTTGGCTAATGATAGCGTTGCTGCTTGGTTTTTTCTGACTCCAGCACTGATTTTATTAGGTCTTTTTATTCTTTGGCCAATTGCCTATTTGTTTTATCTTAGTTTTACCAGTGGTATTTTCACTTCTGGTGGTACACACTGGGTAGGCTTAAAAAATTATTGGCGTCTGTTATCTGACTCAGATTTTTGGCAAGTTATTTTTAATACTATTTATTTCACCCTTGCTACTGTGATTCCTAGTCTGGTGATTCCTTTAGGAATAGCAGTATTGTTAAATCAAGCTTTACCTTTGGGGGGATTTATCCGCAGTGTTTATTTTTTACCCTCGATAATTTCTCTAGTTGCTGGTGGTTTGGGATTTCGTTGGTTATTTCAAAATGATGGTATAGTTAACACCCTATTGGATATTATTGGTATTAAAGCTATTCCTTGGTTAAGTAGTACTGTGTGGGCAATGCCAGTACTGATTATCTTGAGTATTTGGAAACAACTCGGCTTTAATATGGTAGTGTTTTTAGCAGGGTTGCAAACTATTCCTCCCAGTCGATACGAAGCTGCGGAACTTGATGGCGCGAATAGTTGGCAAAAGTTTTGGTATATTACTTTACCCGGATTGCAATCAACTTTAATTTTTGCGATCGTTACCACGATGATTTTTACATTACGAAGTTTTGAGCAAGTTTATGTGATGACTGGCGGTGGTCCTCTAAATTCTACTAATTTAATGGTTTACTACATTTACCAAGAGGCTTTTGCTCAATTTGATTTTGGTTATGCAGCCGCCGCAGCAACGGTATTATTTGCAGTGACCCTGGTGCTGGTATATTTGCAGCTACAAACCTGGAATGAGGAGAGTTAAAAGCTTTTAAGAGGATGTTTGAAAAATGCTTCTAGCTATAGATTTTAAATGAGGTAATTTTATACTCAAATAAAAGTTTAATGCTATCTACATCTAGATAAATGTTTATTAACTATATCACCTTGATGTTGATTAATATGGTAGCCGGACTATTTCTTTTAGCTGGCTATGTGTATTTTGGCCTAGATCACGCTTATCAAAAACGGTGGATTCCTGGATTTGGGATGACAGGGGCGATCGCACTAGTTACTGGTTTACACATGACTTTTACGTGGCCAGTAGGGGGAGTTTTCAACATTGCTTATGGTGAAATGACGGTATTGTTCGGTATTTTATTTTTGTCTGCTTCTTTAGCCTTAGCCTTGGGATGGGATTTGCTCACAGTTACAATTTATGGCTTTTTTGCTGGACTTGCTGCGATTGTAATTGGGGTACGCATAATTAATCTGAATTTGACACGAAATCCACTTCTCTCAGGAATTGGATTTATTTTAACGGGATTAGGTGGAGTTTTTGCTGCACCAACTCTGTATCTAAAAACAAATCGTAAGTGGCGCTTGTTTGGTGCAATTTTGTTAGTAATTGCTGCCCTCATTTTTGCTTTTGTCGGTTATATTACATACTGGAATCATCTAGGCGAATATTCTAATTGGAAACCATTACCAATGCGAACACCATAAACATGTATCAATGCTAGCGATCGCATGAAAGTAAAAGTTCTAGATTATAAACATTCCCTGATTTTTATCAGGGTATTTTGACAGAAAATTCTCATTAAGAACGTACTATTATGGTTTTCACGATTGATAAGAGATTTTTTTGGATTTTCTCTTGATTTGCTATCTAGCTTATAAAGATTTCGGGTGTAATCTCAAGATACATATATCATCAGGGCAAAATTGAACACTTGTTCCGAACAAGCGTATGAAACCACTTCAATTTGGAATTCATCATTCGGAATACGGAGTTACTTGGAACATTGATTCTTGGTAACAATTTTTGCGTGACTTTACGGACGAAGCATTGAGATGACTATTGATTTGTTTTATAAAAATATTTATCAGCAAATGCTTCGCCCCTACTACTACATCTAGGCACAATTAGGGGTAAATATCATGAAAAATCATGCTGACAAGCAAGAGCAAGTTTTAAGTCAAATCACAGATAGAAATATTGAAGGTAGAGACTTTAGTGGGTGTGACTTAAGTGGAATTGACCTCAGAGGAATTGATTTAAGCAGAATTAATTTTAAAGGAGCAGATTTACGTAATGCAAATCTTAGTGGAGCGATACTTACTGGTGCAAATCTCAGAGAAGCAAATCTACAACAAGTAAATTTCTCTGATGCTGATTTAAGTCAAGCTGATTTAACTCAAGCAAATTTGTGTGGCGCTTGTTTGTGGCGAGTAAAATTAAATGGTAGTAAATTATGGAATGCTTCTCTGTGTAATGCTGACTTAAGGGAAGCTAATTTGAGTACAGCCCAATTAATTGAAGCATCGTTAGTTGAAGCTAATTTAGTCAGAGCAAATCTCACCGAAGCGAAGCTATGTGGAGCTATTTTAATAGAAGCTAATTTTAATCAAGCCAACTTAACAGGTGCAGATCTAAAATGGGCTAATCTTATGGCAACAAATTTAAGTGAAGCTAATCTTGAAAATGCCAATTTCAAAAATGCAAAACTTTATGAAACAATTATGCCCGACGGAACTATTCGAGTAGATATTAGAAGATAGGGAACGGGGAACTTATCAATTAAAAATTGATAAGAGGGAGATGGGGGACAAGGGAGACAAGGAAGTAATTTTTCTCCCCAAACTCCCCTTTCCCTTTTCCCCGATCCCCGATCCCTGTTCCCTGTTCCCGTTCCTAAAACTCTCGTTGGGAAAAAATGAGGATAGCGATCGCTAACAGCATCAGGATATACAGTAAGCCATAACCAATGTTACTAATTAGTGTTATTGAGTTAGGCAATGCAGCCAGACCATAAATAGCATCATTTTTTACGTCTAATCTAGATAAATCTGGCAATATAAGATATAAAGCTTGAGTGAATGTTTCAATTCCATGCTTAGAACTAAGACGACCTAATTTTAATACGTCTCGACTAATATTCCCCATTAAATACACAGCAAATGTTAAAACGGTTGCTAATAATGAACTAGTAAACACACCCAAGGTAATAGCAACAGCAGTCATTAAAGACAACTGCAAAAATAAAAAAAATACAGCAATTAGAATACTGACTATTGAGTAGGAAACTTGACTGAAGAGCAAAAACACAAGAGTGATCATTGTCATAGCAGTAAGTAAAACTGCTAGCAATATCAATAATCCTAAATATTTACCAACTATCAATTCACTATGGCTAATAGGTTTAGCAATTAAAACCAAAACAGTCCGTTTCTCAATTTCTTTGTTAATCAATCCTGTACCAACAAATATGGCGACAATTAAACCAAGAAGATTCATCGTCGCCAAAGCAAAATCGAGAAACATTTTATCTTCTGCGGTAGCAGCAAATTGAGGAAGGAAGTAGATAGCAATGGAAAGAATAATGATGTAGAAGCCGATCATAAACAGAATGCGATCGCGCACTACTTCTCGAAATACATTCGTTGCTATAACGTAGAGTCTGCCAAAATTCATATAAAACCTCACAGCGCAGGTGGTGAACCTATGATGCGGTTGCTAGTGCGACCACATGCAATTTCTGCAACTCTTAATACTTGATCTGGTCTGCTAGAAACATTAATTGGTTCTACTCGACAAGTTTTTCTCAGATAATACTCACGTCCAGTAGAAGTGGGGCCACTCCACACACTCAGTAAATCCAATTTATAGATGTCAGGATTTTTCTGATCGAGACTAGATATACGTGCTTCAGTGCGCCATAAAGACTTTTCGTCAAATTCACGTAAGCTTGTTTCTATTGCTTCTCTACCTAAACTATCGACTCTCGCATTCGCACTTTTTAACCACTGTTCTACTTCAGACCAAGGTCTATTAGCTATTTGTTCTTTTACTATTGGCTCAAGCTTGCTCAGAATTAAACTACCATTTTTTGGGGTTTTACTGAGTTGTGGTTCTGTTCTAAGTACAAAAGTAGGTTTAATATTGTCTGTCTGTAAACTTGGAAACTCGTCTAACCATTTATTTACTACAAACCCGAACTGCAACCAACAACTAATTACCATCGAAACAGCAACCAAAATAATAATTTTTTGGCGTTCTTCTATTTTAGGAACCTGAGTGCTAAACTCCGTTCCAGTTCCTTCAAAAAATTCTGGAATTGCTGTAATTAATGCGGAAATTGTTGGCCAGAAAACAATTGTTCTAGTTGTAATTTCTTGTCCTGACTCTCTAAAAGCAAAAGCACTCACTAAAAATCCGGTTACTAATGCTCCAATAGGCATATTAGTACCAGGAATAACTACAGGATTTTCAGTTGTATACCAAGCTGTTCCTGCAATTAATAATACCCAACCACAAAGGGCTATTGCCGATTTTACAAAGCCTGTAGATAGAGAAGACATTAACCAAGAAAAAATACTTAAATATATTAATGTTTGCCAGGCAAAAGCTCTTTTGGGAAGAAAAAAATCTTTAATATCGTCGTAAATACCCCCAATAAAACCGAAAACACCTAATAAATCTCTAATTAATTCCATATTGCAACCTTTACATGACTAGTAAGATGTTGTATTAGAAACATTTGTTTTTCATTTGTGGTGTGATGATAGCAAGACTTTTACATACACTACTTTCTACTTCGGATTTACCTTAGCACTTCTGATACAGCGCTTTGCATCTAAATGGAGTACACCCCTTCCCAACCCTAAGCGCAAGCGAGGAGGGTGCGCGTGCGCGGGTGAGGTTCTTCCGTACCTCACGCTTGTTGAAATCTGCTGTATATTTAAGATTTAGTTTATAAACCAAATTTTCATGAATGGAATTTAGACAATTCTGATAATCAAAAATAGAATTAAAACAACCGCAGTGTAACTGAGTGCATTGGCTATTAATACATTAGTGAATATATTTTTTGTTTGTAGTCTCATTTTAAATTCCCTACGAGATAAAACCTTTTGAGCATCAGATTCATCTTGCCTTTTCCAAAAGTCAGTCATTGAAATTAACGCCAGTCTTAAAATCAATGATTTGACGACAAAAGTTCCAAAAAAAACGATAAAGGCAGTCAAAATCATTAAATTTATCATGCTAGGCAGTATTTGATCAAAGAAAATCAAATTCATTAAGCTTGTTCTCAATCTGATAGACAGGAATGGCTCTATCCAAAAAAAGATTATCCAACCGACTACATTGGAAAACAAATTCATGCAAATAGCATAAAAGCTAGAGGTTCTTTTATCAAATTTGAGAACTGAATTTAAAATATAAGCTTCTAACGGAATCGAAACCAACAAAAATAAAAAACTAAACAAAATTGCACCAATGGGTACTACTTTGGGAAGTAGAGGCAAATCAAACATAAGCAGAAACAGGTAGTTGCTAGATTTAACTATCGGTTATAAGAGTATCAGGGTTTAAAGGCAATACTCTTCGGATTAACACTCTTTAATCTGGACTTATGGTCTGAGAATTTTCTCTCTCATACCTTTATTTGCTCACTCTTTTACCCCTTTTTTGAATGACTTAAAAAAGTATAGCCGCAACCTAATCAAATGATGAGGGTTATTGGGTATGAAAATGTGACTCCTCCTACACCCGTACACCCTTACACCCCCACACCCATTTTTAAGACGGTACATTTCCCCCTACCTTCTGATATAAAACCTTGGGTAAGATAAAAAACTGCCACTTACAGCTTTGAGTCAAATGACAAGGAACGGGATTGGAATTCGCACAGCACAAGTGCGTCAACAAAGAGTTACAGGGCAAATTCACGTTTATGATGGTGCAGGTAAAGGTAAATCCCAAGCAGCTTTAGGAGTCGTTTTACGCTCAATTGGCTTGGGAATCAATACACCGAGCAATTCCAACCGCGTCTTGCTGCTGCGGTTTTTAAAAGGGCCAGAACGAGATTATGATGAAGATGGAGCGATCGCAGCTTTGCAACGCGGATTTCCCCATTTAATTGATCAAGTTCGCACCGGAAGAGCAGAATTTTTTGGACCAGATGAAATTACATCTTTTGATCGATATGAAGCTACACGGGGTTGGGACGTAGCAAAAGGTGCGATCGCTTCTGGTTTATATTCAGTTGTGGTCTTGGATGAAATTAACCCTGTCTTGGATTTGGGTTTATTATCAGTGGATGAGGTGGTACGAACACTCACATCCAAACCTGAAGATTTAGAAATTATTGCAACTGGTCGCGCAGCACCGCAAAAGTTGCTAGATATTGCGGATTTACACTCGGAAATGAAACCCCATCACCATCCAACTGCAAGCGCACTTTTGATTGAAGGTATTGAAATTTACACAGGTGCTGGAAAAGGTAAGTCTACTAGTGCTTTGGGGAAAGCCTTACAAGCAATCGGTCGAGGGATTAATCATCCAGGTTCTACCCGTGTATTAATTATGCAGTGGCTTAAAGGTGGTAGTGGTTATACTGAAGATGCAGCATTAGCAGCTTTGCAACAGTCGTATCCAGATGTGATGGATCATCAACGTTGCGGAAGAGATGCGATCGTTTGGCGTAATTCTCGTCAAGAATTAGACTATGTGGAAGCAGAACGAGGTTGGGAAATTGCTAAGACTGCGATCGCATCTGGACTTTATAAAACCATCATCTTAGATGAACTCAACCCCACAGTTGACTTGGAATTACTACCTGTAGAACCAATTGTTCAAGCTTTACTCCGCAAACCTCGTCATACCGAAATTATCATCACTGGTCGCTGCCAAAATCAACCAGCCTATTTTGACCTAGCTAGCATTCACTCTGAAGTGTATTGCCATAAACATTATGCTAATCAAGGTGTGGAACTGAAGCGGGGAGTAGATTTTTAACAGTTATCAGTTATCAGTAGCGAAGCAAGTTGGGGTACTTCACATCATATTTTTGGGGTTCTAGAGACGCGTAGCAAGATCCCGCAGGATAATTTCGCGTCTTTGATGAAACTGATAACTGATAAATCTTCCTTCTCACGGAAGAAAAAACAAGTATGTCAAAAGTTTGATGAAAAATTAAGATGAAACTGCACAATTTAAATTAGGAGATACTGCAATTATAGTTTTCCATTGCAACGAAATCACCTCACCAACCTATGGAAACCGAAGTACAGCAACAACAATACAATGATGTTACCTCAGCAGAAGCTGTGGCAGCAATTGAAGGTTCAGATAATCAAAACTTACCAAAGTTACTTCCAGCCCAAGAACCTGAGAGTCAATTTCAGTTGATTACTAGAGAATTGGCAAGTTTTTGGCAGGAATTGTCCCAAAACTTCACTAATTTTTTTCAAGCATACAAACAGATATTCATCATTCTGGCTTGGTCACTAGCAGCAGTTGTGACTGCTAAAATTATCCTGGCTGTACTGGATGCAATCAATGATATTCCGCTAGCACAGCCAGTATTGGAGTTAATTGGTATTATTTACACTAGTTGGTTTGTTTTTCGCTATCTCATGAAAGAATCCACTCGCCAAGAATTAGCAGCAGAAATTGACTCTGTTAAACAGCAATTTTTGGGTTAATTTAAGTAATTTAATGCAAATAAATTAAAATTTGCATCATTCCTAATTAACAGTAGGCAATAAATAAATTCTCTTTTTTGATTTATTAATTATTTTTATTTATGCCTGCATATCTGATAAAAATATGTTTCATTTAGAGAATCAGATCCCCGACTTATTGAATAAGTCGGGGATATTGTTGTGTACAGAAGATTTAGTAACCCACATTCCGCACTTCAAATTGAAGTACAAAGAGATTACATCATGAGAA